>DDLV01000035.1 GCA_002340325.1 Glaciecola sp. UBA2563
CTGAAACGCATGAAACAAGCCTCAAAGCCAGCTGTCACAGAGGGTAGCAAATAGCGTTAATTCGTCTTATACTCACGGTGAATATATTGCTCAACTGACGTCCGGTGATACGGTTAAGGTTTCGCGAAAATACAAGCATCTGCTTGATGAACTTTGCTAGGCTTAACAGCTAGAAATTCTAAATCAGCTTTTAATTAATATCGGATTATTAGGAAAACCTCCCAAAATTGCTCGCACCTGTTTTCAATCGACGAAACTTACTTCGCTCCCTTTGATTCCATCTCTCTCATGTGTTCATTTTCGAAAATTACTTTTATGAAATCGAACACATACTATTAAACACTCGATGTAAGCAAACTAATATTTTATTTATTTCAATAACTTACCCTTCCAGAAAAAGTGGCATGTTCGTCGCTACTATATTTATAAATCGTTTTTGAATTATAGAAAATGAAAAGATTAAAGATTCATTGGTATTGGGAGAGTGAAAGTGGATATACCAGTAACTAAGAATAAAAGCAGAATAAATAACAGTAGGACTGTAGTGATTCTGGGAATTATTGCTTTGCTGTTAACGGCCTTCGTGTCAGCGAGTTATTTCGATAATGCTGCACCGACAGTTTCGGAATCAGACTTGTGGATCTCAGAAGTAGAAAAAGGTGAGTTTATTCGTCAGGTCAGAGGGGTTGGCGTTTTAGCGCCATCTGAAATCCGCTGGATTGCTGCAAACTCACCTGGCCGTGTTGAAAGACTGTTAGTAAAACCCGGTGCATTGGTTAACGAAAACACGGTAATTGCAGAACTATCAAATCCGCAATTGCGCAGCCAGTTAGAGCAAGCGCGCTGGGAACTAGACGCAGCTGAAGCTAATCTTTTAGCGCTTAAGGCGCAAATTCAAGAGCAAAGTCTGGAGCAAGAGCTTCTAATTACACAGGCAAGAATGGCACTTGAATCCGCTATTCTGAAGGAAAAAGCAGAACAACCGCTGGCGGAAAAAAACATAATCTCAGAGCTGCAATTCGCTTCCACGCAACTTGATACTAAGCAAAGTAAAGCGGTACTGGAAATAAGGCTGCAATCACAAAAACGTCGTGAAGAACTATCACAAGCGAAACTCTCGGCTGAAGAAGCACAAGTTCGCAAATATAGAAATATGGTAGCTCGTTTTGAAACGAGTTCCCAAGAGCTAAAAATCACAGCTGATATAAACGGAGTTCTTCAGCAAATTTCCATTGAGGTGGGTCAACGCGTCGAAATAGGAAGCAACATCGCTCAAGTAGCCAGACCCGATTCACTTATTGCTGAGCTGCAAGTGCAGGAAAACGCTGTGCAAGAATTGCAGTTAGGATTCCCGGTAAGCATCGATACACGTAACGGCATTGTCGCTGGCAAAGTTGCTCGTATAGACCCACGCGTTAGCAATGGCAACGTACAAGTTGATGTTGAGCTCATAGAAGAACTTCCTGCAGGTGCGCGTCCGGACCTCAGTATTACAGGCAATATCGTTGTCGAAAAGATAGAGGATGCACTTTATATCAATCGTCCAGCTGGCGCTGTCGCAGCGACCAAATCAATTTTATTTGCGCTAGAGGACGGACAGCGAATAGCGCATGCCAGAAATATTCAATTTGGCAAAGCGTCAGTATCAACTATTCAAATTCTCGCCGGTTTAGAAATTGGCGATCAAGTTGTGATCTCTGACATGAGTGAATATCAACAACATAACGCCTTAAGAATTGTACAATAGAAAAGTATTGGAGAATCACATGAATAATGAAGCACCTATCATTACACTAAACGACGTCACAAAGATATTTCGCACCGGAGAGATTGAAACACATGCGTTGAGCAGGATAGACCTGGATATTTACGCTGGAGATTTCTTGTCTATCTCTGGGCCTTCAGGGTGCGGGAAGTCTACGCTTCTTTCTATTCTGGGATTACTGGACGTGCCTACAACAGGCCAATATCTTATCAATAATAAGCCGACTGAAAGTTTGTCGTTAGACCAGCGTGCTGAGTTGCGTTGCGACTCCATTGGATTTGTATTTCAGGCATTCAATCTGATTGGTGATTTGTCCGTTTTTGAAAACGTTGATTTGCCGCTTCAGTACCAACAGCACTTAGACAAAAAAGCTAGAAAAGAAAAAGTAGAAAATGCGCTTGAAAAAGTAGGGATGAGTCATCGATCGCGCCACTTTCCTGGACAGCTTTCAGGTGGACAACAGCAGCGTGTTGCAGTTGCAAGGGCGTTGGTCTGTGAGCCAAGCCTTTTACTCGCTGATGAGCCTACTGGTAACCTTGATTCCAAGAATGGCGAAGCGGTTATGGAACTTCTGCAAAGCCTTAACAAACAAGGTACAACAATATGTATGGTCACGCACGACAGTCGTTATGCGAACCTTTCGCATCGCGATATTCGGCTTTTTGATGGCAAGCTTGTAGATGAAAAAATCGCAGTTCACCCCATGGCCGCAGAAGCATAAAGTAAGGAGATTGAAATGGAAACCTTACTTAATGATATCAAATTTGGGATCAAGAATATTAAAGCTCGTCCTGTGTACTCGATCATAGCGCTACTCACTCTGGCACTAGGTATTGGCATAACGACTGCAATGTATACAATGGTTAATAAAGTCCTGTTACAACCATTGCCATTTCCGGAATCAGAAGAGTTAGTGCTGATTCAATTCACCAATAAACGCACCACTCAAATAAGCAGTTCCTCAACTATCAAAGCATATGAGCAACTTGCAGAAATAGACTCACCGTTTGAATCTATTTCATTCTGGGCCTTCGACCAATTTGCGCTTGATAGAGGTGATCGTCAATTGCCATTAACGGCAATGATCACCAGTGCCAACTATATGCAGACATTTGGCGTGCAACCTATTATTGGTCGCTGGTATCAGGCCGACGATGTAAATCAACAGTCAGTATTAATCAGCTATCAGACCTGGCAAAACGAATTTAATGCAGACCCAAACATTCCAGGTAGAGCAATCCGTTTAAATAATCAGGAATTTAAAGTCTTAGGGGTCATGCCAGATGGTTTTGCCGGGTCTGGGTACACGCAGGCTGATTTATGGCATCCAATTGATAAATTAGAGCGAAATGTACTTCTAGCAGGAAGGCTTAAAAGTGGACTTACTATTGAACAGGCAACGCAACAGTCCACTGGCGTTCAACGTTTGGTCAATGAATTAAACGGCGACCCAGAAACGATATGGGAAATAAGATACGAGTCACTGCTAGACAACGTTGTCGGAGATACACGGCAACCGCTTTATCTGCTGTTAGGCTCTGTCGTTGCGGTGTTTTTTATTGCGGTTTTAAACGTTGTAAACCTGACGTTTGGGCAGTACTCCAATAGGGTTCAGGAGCTGGCTGTGCGCGTTTTTGTCGGCGCCACCAGAAAGCGTCTGCTAAGGCAGTTGACCAGTGAAAACCTATTACTATGTGGTATCGGGGGTGTGTTGGGATTGATACTCGCTGCATGGTCACTTGAATGGATTCAGGCATTCATGGGGTCGAGATTGCCCCGAGCATCAGAAATCAGCATAGACTTACACACGTTATTTTTTATTTTGTTGTTAATTACCGTTTCGGCACTTGCTACTTCACTCATACCTGCTTCAACGCTGGTCGATCCGGAGAAGTTGTCTAACGCTATTAAACAAGCCGGGCGAAAATCAACAGGCGACAAACAGAGTCAGAAGGTACGACGACTTCTAGTTGGTGGCGAAGTAGGGATAGCGGTAATACTCCTTATATGCGCAGGGCTGCTTTTGCGCAGCTATGCAATATTAGCAAACCAACCTACTGGATTTAACAGCAATAGTGTCATGACAGGACACGTATGGTTTTCGAGTGACTATCAACCTCAACCCAATGCTGCTGCGTATTGGCTGGAGCTGGTAAAACGACTGAATGAAATACCAAATGTTTCTAAAGTTGCCGCTTCGTCTACGATTCCAATGGGGCGCACTGGTATAGATTTTCCTGTGCAATACTCCTATCCGACTGCGCCTGCTGTTGAAAGAGGAGAAGAGCCAAGAGCATCAATTCGTTCCATAACACCTGGTTACTTCGATGCGTTAGAAATTCCGATTATTGAGGGACGAGAGTTTGATTTTACCGATACTGCTGAAAGTCCAAGAGTAGTGGTTATTAATCAGAAACTCGCCAACTCCAACTGGCCAGGCGAAAACGCTGTAGGTAACACCTTGCAATTACCTGAGTGGCTTGGTGGTGATCACCTTGTTGTAGGTGTAGTGGGAAATGTAAAACACAGAGGTTTGCGATCTATGACAGCTAATGAGTTTTTCTTGCCCGTTACTCAGCGTAGTTATCCCGGTATGAGTTTCATCGTTAAGACCAACTCAGACAATACAGCTGAACTAGAAAATATGATGCTTCAAACATCTGTCGAACTCGAACCTACTGCGCCGATGATTCTAATTGGTCCACTCGCTGAATTAACTGAACAATCAATTATACAAGAACGGATAATTTTAACGATATTGACAGTATTTGCTGGTATTGCACTCGTATTGGCGAGTATTGGAGTCTACGGCGTCAGTGACAATTTCGTCAGTCAGCGCACCAATGAAATTGGAATAAGAATGGCAATTGGTGCAAAGCCTTCTGCGATAAAAAAATGGGTACTGTTTGACACAGCAAAGCCAGTATTTCTCGGCGCGATATTTGGACTATTGCTAGCGTTTATAACAAGCCAGTTTATTGCAAGTGTGCTCTACGGAGTGAAATCCTGGGATCCAATAACCTTTATTTCTATCCCAGTTATATTATTATCGGTTGGATTGATTGCGACTTGGATTCCAGCGCATCGCGCAACTAAGGTGCATCCTCAAGAAGCATTACAGTACGAATAGATTGAACGATACGAAAGGTAATTCTGCTACCCATAGCAGTCTTGTAATGATATCCAAATTGAATGAGGCTATCGAAGGATGCATTCTTCGATAGCATTCTGTAAATCAGGTAGACACTTAAAAAAGAAAAAACATGCAGCAACGTAAGATCATAGTCTCAGATGACCAGGCCCACATCAGAGAATCACTGGCGCTATTATTCGAGCCGGAAAATTATGCAGTAGTTGAAGCGACATCCCCTCAAGAAGTTATATTTTATTTAAATAAAAATGACTGCGATTTAATTATCATGGACATGAATTATTCGAAAGATACAACGTCTGGGGAAGAAGGCCTTAAACTAATTGAACAAATCCGCGAAAAAGATACTGTAATACCTATCATCGTTATGACCGCGTGGGCAAACGTAGCGCTTAGTGTCAATGCCATTAAAAAAGGCGCAAATGATTTCATCGAAAAACCCTGGAACAATAACCGTTTGCTTACACTCGTTTCCAATCAACTTCTGCTCGCGCAAAACCGCAGTGAAAACGAGCGACTGCATCAGCTAACAAAACAACAAACGCAACCAGATTCTTTCATTTCGCATGCCAAAAGTATGGTCAAAGTGATGCAGCTAATTGAACGCACTGCTGCAAGCGATGCAAACATTTTGTTGACGGGTGAAAGCGGTGTTGGAAAAAGCTTGATAGCAGGCATTATTCATAGTCTAAGTGAACGCAAGAAACATCCATTGGTAAGTGTAAATATGGGTGCACTTGCTGATAACCTATTTGAAAGCGAACTTTTCGGGCACGTTAAAGGCGCTTTTACAGACGCTAAGACAAATCGAATGGGCCGTTTTGAAATGGCAGAAAATGGCACACTATTTCTGGACGAAATTGCAAACATCCCAATGGCACTTCAAGCAAAACTGTTGCGCGTACTGGAATCAAGCGAATACGAGCCGTTGGGCTCATCGAAGACAAAAACTGCAAACGTGCGGCTAATATCCGCCAGTAATGTTGATTTTGACCAGCAAATTGAGGCGGGCCAATTTCGTCAGGACTTATTGTATCGGCTGAACACCATTACGATTGAAATTCCACCTTTGAGGGAGCGAAAAGAAGATATAATTGCACTTGCGGATGGATTTCTACAGCAGCTCAAACGCAAATATAGACGAAATGAAATGACGCTGAGCCTGCAAGCAGAAAATGCCCTTCTCCAGTATCAATGGCCAGGGAATGTAAGAGAACTTTCTCATTGCTTGGAACGCGGAGTTCTAATGGCAGAAGATGACGAGATCAAAGCCGCTGACCTTGGCTTAAAATCAGTAAAGCAAATTCAGGGGCTGGACGACATGACGCTGGAACAAGCAGAAAAATATCTTATTAAGAAAGCGATGCGTCTTAACGAAGGCAATGTTGCACTGGCAGCGGAAAAACTGGGGATCTCAAGAGCTGCATTGTATAGGCGACTTGAAAAATTTACTGATATTGATGTTAATGATTGAAACTGGGTTCGCTATGACAGCAGACGTTTAAATGGCTTTATTTAAGTTTGATACCAAGGATCCTGAATCACTAGTTGTCAGCTGGATGCTGATATTAGGCGGTATTTTAATCATCAGTGTTTTATTCATTTTAATTTTTTCAGATTATTCCACCCTGTTTATCCTTACCTTTCTCCCCCTCTTAATTGCGTTCTGGCTTATCGTTACTTTCCACGTTTCGCACCGACTGCGAAATACATTCTATGGGCTAGCTAATGTTATAGAAAGCTTGCGAGTCGGCGACTATTCATTGAGAGTTAGTCAGGATGATGCCGCCAGCGCGTGGTCAGAAGTTTATTCTGAAGTTAATCAACTGGCAAAAAGCACACAAGAGGACCGCTGGCAATCTGTCGAATCAACAATACTACTCGATAAGTTGCTGGCCGAATTTGATATTCCTGTATTTATCTTTGATAAAGAGGGAGTTTTGCAAAACCTCAATCAAAGCGGGTGTGGTTTATTTCCTCAAAAAAAAGAGGATTTGCTTGGGTTGCAGGCAATCCAATTGCACATGACTAACATGTTAAGTGCACGATCAGGTGAAGTGATCGAGCACTGGTTTCCGCATCGGGGCGGGCGTTGGGAGCTCAGCAGAAACACCTTTATTCAGGAAGGAAAACGTTTTACGCTGCTTTTCGTCAACGACCTATCTCAAGCTTTGCGCGAAGAAGAAAGACTGGCATGGCAGAAGTTAGTTCGAGTGCTTGGACATGAACTCAACAACTCCCTAGCATCCATAATTTCTGTTAGCGATGGGTTACTGAGTAGAATTGAAGATAGAGAAAAAGCGCTGTCAGATGCACATTTTCAGAAGTCTATTGGCGTAATAACAGAACGAAGTCACAGTCTTTTAAGGTTTACTGAATCGTATACACAGTTGGCAAAACTTCCAAGCCCGAAAAAATCGAGCATTGACCTTCGAACTGTATTCGAACGCATTACAACGTTGATAGAAGGAAACTTTGCCATAACGACAAGTGGTTCTTTGGAAATCGAAGCAGACCCTGATCAACTCGAACAGATGTTTATCAATCTGTTAAAAAATGCGGTAGAAGCCTCGTCTATCGAATCACAGGTTGAAATTTCCTGGCAAACATTTGAGAAAGGTATTCGTTTAAATATAACTGATCAAGGCATGGGCTTGCCATCAAGCGACAACCTTTTTGTTCCTTTTTTTACTACAAAAAAACAGGGAAATGGCATCGGTTTATTTTTATGCAGACAAATCGCCGAGGCTCACGGTGGCGGGATCAGTCTTGAAGATAGGCAAGGCAGTAAGGGTTGTATTGTCAAAGTATGGCTACCCAGATAATCATCGCTTAGTCTCTTTGAAAGTTTTAAAAACTATCAATTATTTCCACCTTTTTACAATCTGTTCGATATTGAGATACAATTTTGCGATATCGCAAAAAACAAAGTCTTTGTTTATTAATTGCTAAAGGTTAAAAATTTTAAATTATTGTTTTTATTGAAAATAATAGTTCTATCACATACGGCATATATCTTGTAATAAGTTAGTTGAAATCAAATTATTTGATCAACCACTAACGAGGCTATTCATGATGCTAAACAAGATTTTCGTCATATTGATACTCCTCTTCACTTTATTTTCAGGGAAGAGTATTTACGCAGAACCAAACACCAAAGAAACACAAATCCATTCTTCAAAAATACCGGCACCTCCTCTATCGGAAAGGATTTACGGACTTTCTTTGCTTTGGAGTGAAGCAAAATTCAGTTTCGCATTTTTCGATCAGGTACCAGAGCTGGACTGGGATGCCGAATATCAGAAATACGTCAAACGCATTGAAACCACTGAAACGATGTATGAATACTATCGGGAACTGCAGTCTTTTACAGCGTTGTTATCTGATGGGCACACTGGGGTATCTATGCCACAGACAATCAAAACAGACATTGTACCGGTGAGGGTAGAAGTTATTGGACAGAAGTATTACGTCAAACATGTAGCCGCAAAACTAGTAAAAAATATACCTGTTGGCTCTGAAATTGTCGCGGTAAAAGGGAAACCGATAAATGATTATGTGAATGAAGAAGTCGAGCCTTTTATAGGTCAGTCCAGTCCGCAAGCAACAGCGCTCTTTAATGGTGGATATTTGCTTGAATCCTTTTTTGGTGAAAGCATTAGATTTTCAATCATTACTCCGTCAGGGGAACGAAGTAATGTAATGGCATATGCTGATTATTTTTACGGCCCGGATGTTGAATTTATTCCAACGCGCAAATCGCGATCGTTTGGCATGGAATGGGTTTCTCCAGATATAGCGATCGTTAATTTATCTACATTTGGAGATAATAAAGTCGCGGAGAAGTTTGCAGAGATTGTGCCCGAACTACACACAGCAAAAGGCATTATTCTGGATATACGAATGAACGGTGGGGGCATGACGAATGTTGCGACGGATATACTCAGACACTTTACCGACCGGGAGCTGCACGGACCACGTTGGACTACGCGTAAACATCAAGCTGCGCATCGAGTATGGGGAGCACATGGTATTGATAGCAGTCGTGATTTTGGCGAACTAAATGCATGGACTGAACCAATGAATATGCCTAAAGTCATCGTTGAGAGCAAAGGTGCGCTTTTTGGAAAACCTGTAGTAATTCTGACTTCTGCTAGGACAGCATCTACGTCAGAAGACTTCTTGATTTATGCAGATCCTCTAACAGCGATAACACGAATTGGCCAGACCACCATGGGTACAACTGGGCAACCTCTGCCACTATCATTACCAGGTGGAGGGTCAGCCCGTATATGCACAAAACGCGATACCTGGCCCGATGGCACTGACTTTGTTGGTGTAGGTATTCAGCCAGATATAGTCGTGCCAATAACCCTTGATGCAATCATTAACAACCGAGACCAGACAGTAATTAAAGCGATTGAGTTTTTAGAGTCACAAATCTAATCGTTTCAAGCATCTGTTTGATGAACTTTGCTAGGCGTTGAGTTTCGCTATACAAATAGTCTGTGCTACCTCATCGAGACTTGGTTTACTGACAAAGACACTAAATCGTTCTAGCAGCGCTTGTTCGTAGCTTGTAGAGCCGTAAAAGTCGGTTAATTTCTTTTTGTGGATATACACAGAAGCTGCTTTAACGCAAATGTTCATTTCACTTGACTGACCGGCTCTTGGAAATTGTTGAATAGAGCGTGGAGCGTTCGACTTGAACTTAGCTTTAGTCGTCGGCTCTACCGACATTCCGGCCATTCGCCGATCACCATGAAGCGAGCATTTCACACCTTTTGAGCAGTATTTTTGATGAATATTTTTTAGGCAAAATAACGTAACCCGAAACACCATTCAGAGCACCACCGCTAAATGCATCAACACAAACTTCGTCAGCGAACGACTATGTTATCCAACGGGATTTCGACTTTGGCGCCTAAAATGTACTACCACTAAATATTGCTTGAACGCTCATGTGTTGAGGCATCACCATTGACATATCACTCAAAAGTTTTCAGTACTAATGGCAGTTCGCAAAGGTATCCTGAGAACTTTTAGCTCTCTACCTGTTTACAAAACTTGAATTTGTAGCACACGTAACAAGCCTTAAATTCAGCTGTCACAGAGGGTAGTAAATGGTTTTATTCTTTCTTACACTTGCAGCCAATCTTTCACGTCTTTTTGTTGCAGCTGGATTCTTATATATGGGAGAAGCCCAAACTGTCATTATCAAGAATGTACGTTATGTCCGGTAAAGTCATTGTTCCTCGGTTTTAAAAGCACTCAATATGATTGGGAGGTCTTTATGCACAAGATGCCATCTTATTTCCCGACCGCTTTGCCACATTTGACGGCGCTGAAAACATTGCTGCGGAGCCTGCCGGATTTTTGTGAGAGGGGTAAGTGATTTGCAAAAAATAAAGCCGGAGCATCAAACTCCGGCTTTATTGCTCTGATAAATGAAAGGTTATTTGCTTTGCAAAAACGTCAACAGGTCCTGGTTTAATCTGTCTTTGTGCGTATCGGCTAAACCATGTGGTGCACCTTTATAAACAATCAATTGTGCGCCTTTTACCTGTTCCGCTGCTGCACGACCCGAGATATCAAAAGGAACGACCTGGTCATCATCGCCATGCACAACTAAAGTAGGGACATCGAACTTGGCCAAATCAGGTCGGAAGTCAGTGGCGGAAAAGGCCGCAATGGAATCATAGGTGTTTTTTGCACCGCCCATCATGCCCTGGCGCCAGAACGACTGGATCAACCCCTGTGAGACTTCAGCTCCTTCGCGATTAAAACCAAAAAAGGGACCTGATGCGATATCTAAATACAGTTGTGAACGGTTAGCATCGTGTGCATTTCGAATACCATCAAACACACTCATCGCCAACCCATCAGGATTTTCTGCCGTTTTGACCATCAAAGGTGTAACCGCACTGATGAGTGCTGCTCGCTTAACTTTATCCGTACCATACCGGCCAATGTAACGCGCAACTTCACCACCACCGGTAGAGAATCCAACGAGTGTCACATCATCCACGTTTAGCGCATCGATAACTGCTTTTAAATCATCTGCATAGTGGTCCATGTCATTGCCATCCCAAGGCTGACTTGAGCGACCGTGACCGCGGCGGTCATGTGCAATAACGCGATATCCTTGCTCCGCCAGGAATTTCATTTGTGATTCCCAGCTGTCTGAACTTAAAGGCCAACCGTGACTGAAGGTGACGACTTCACCATCTTTTGGGCCCCAGTCTTTGTAATATATTTCAACATTGTCTTTAGTGGTGACATAGCTGGATGAGCGCTGGTATTCAGCAGCATTGATAGACACTGATGCCAATGCAATTACACTTGCGACTAATCCTGAATTAAATGCTTTGATAAAGTTTTTCATGATGTTTTTCCTTATGTTTTGTAAAAGTTAAGTTGTTGCCTTGCTGACAGTTACTATTCTGCTGGACAATAGAAGACGATTTGATACAGTAAGTGCTTTAGATATTGCAGATCGTATTTTTATGACTGATCGTCTGGCGGCATTGTTTGAACACTTCTCAGTAAAGGCACATACGTTTAATTCCGGCCCATTATGCGGTGTAAACACAATAGATGGCGGAGGAACTGCGGGGCAGTTACATCTAATAAAGGAAAGAAGCGTTGAGGTTTGGCACAGCAATAAATTAGCGTATAATATTACTTCACCGAGTTTATTGTTTTACCCAAAACCACTGGCAAGACGCTTTGTCTCTCACTCAAATGGAGGTGCGCACTTCGTTTGCGCTAATGTATCGTTTGAAGGCGGAGAGGCTAATCCCATCATAAATGCGTTGCCAGAAAGTTTGTGCTTCCCATTAGCTGATTTACCTCATTGTCAACAAGTCCTTAATTTATTGTTTGCCGAGTCATCTGAGTGTTATTGCGGCAGACAAGTCCTGCTTGACCGTTTGTTTGAGGTCTTGTTAGTGCAGTTACTTAGGGAGTTAATGGAAAAAGGAAGTATTAGAGTGGGTATGTTAGCAGGATTGTCCGATAACAGATTGCGTAAAGCTCTCGTTTCAATTCACGATAATCCCGAAAAGGATTGGACCGTCGAAAGCCTGGCTGCCAAATGCGGTATGTCACGCAGCGTGTTTTCCAATTTATTTCGCTCAATCATCGGAGAGACCCCAGTTCGCTATTTGCAAAATTGGCGGATTGGCTTAGTTCAAAAGTGGTTAAAACAAGGGCAAACACTGAGTCTGATTGCCGAAGAGGCTGGGTATCAAAGTGAATCCGCTTTATCACGTGCATTTAAAGCTCAGGTGGGATCTTCGCCAAAGAAATGGTTGCAACATGAACAATTAAAGTGAAGCAGTTCGCATCACAGGTTATTTTTATAGGACCTTTTTCCGTATGTATCTCATGTGCTTCAATTTCAGCACGCATATGTTCGGCCAGCGTGTAGGCGCCTTGTATATCTGAACCAGGCAATACAGCGATAAATTTAATTGCATTTTAGAGTTGGAAAATGTACTTGATGATCAATTGGAAAAACATTCGTTTTGTGAATAAGTTGGTTGGATCACAATGTAGATGTTTGTGTCGGATATACGTCTCGGAAACCGACAATACAGTCAGAATATTTAGTCGGCTAAATGTACCCCGTATTTCATTTGTTGATGAAGCACTCTAACAACCCAGTTGTTGTCTTCTTTAATTTTATAAAAAACCATATGTTTGTGAATTGGAAATTTTAGATAATTTCAGCAGAGCTACCCATTTCAGGTTTTTCCGCCAACATAGTCATTGTTTCATGAAGAGACACTAAATAAGCTTCCGCTTGTAAAATGCCATGTTCTTGGGCTGTGTAATCGTAAATAGATGAAATATCTTCCTCTGCTTTGCTAGAGAGAATGTAATTCGTCTTTTTACGCTCGAGACTTCTTAGTTTCGAGAATATCTAATACGCTCTTTGAGCTCTTTCCGCTTAGTTCACCTTCAATTAAAACCAAGTTGATAGCTTCTCGTTCGCTTTGGTTGCGCCGCACGAGATCGCGAATGTAATCACTGGCGTTTGCAAATTTGCCAGATTTTACTTGTTCATCAATCCAAGTTCGCATTTCATCCGGTATCGATATGTTTAGTGTTGCCATCTTTTTAAAGCCTCATCAAATTGCATTGCAATATCTGGCGTGTTATTAAATTGATTATATTTAAATGTTTAATTTTTCCAATGGCCTCATCAGCCCACTGAAGCCGAATCGAATGCCAGTTTTTGTGATTGTTAATCAAATTAAAAATCGCAAACTTATAACGAACTCCACCCCTAAAACGCAAAGAATCAAAACAATTAAAAAAGCGCTCATTCAGAGCGCTTCCGTTATCTGCCTTGTGGCTCAGTAGTAGGAGTGCTCGCCAGCTTGGTGCTCAGTGGCGTCTTTCACCCCAGTTATCTCACCTGAAAACTGTTCGAGTAATTGTTTTTCGATGCCGTCTTTTAACGTTACGTCTACCATTGAGCAGCCATTGCAGCCGCCACCGAATTGTAAGACAGCGATGCCGTCGTCGGTGATCT
>DDLV01000007.1 GCA_002340325.1 Glaciecola sp. UBA2563
AGGTATTCAGAACAAAGAGTGTGGAAGATTGGGCTTTGACCCTTCGGGCTGGGCCTGAATGTATCACCCACTTCGTCATTTGTCGCTCATTTGGAGTAACCAAACCACGCTCCTTTTTCCTCGTTGGTGATACATTCAGACGCCAGTGTTGCAGAATATGAAAGATAAACAGCCCCTTAAAGCAAATTTGTTAAGCGTGCTTCATGATACGTTCTTTTTGTCGCGCCCAATCTCTATCTTTAACGGTATCTCTTTTATCGTGCTCTTGTTTGCCTTTTGCAAGATAAACTTCGAGTTTCACCCAACTCTTTTTCCAATACATTGCCGTCGCAACTATGGTTAATCCTTGGCGATCTAATCCACCAACAAGCTTGTCAAGTTCACGCCGATTCAATAATAGTTTACGTTGTCGGGTTGGATCGCAAACAACATGTGTACTCGCCTGATTTAAAGGGGTTATGTTGATATTGGTGACGAATGCTTCACCGTTTCGCAAAAACACATAAGCGTCAGAAATATTAACCTTCCCCGACCGAATGCTTTTTACTTCCCAGCCTTGTAAGGTAAGTCCAGCTTCGAATTTGTCCATAAGATGGTATTCATGTCTGGCTTTTTTGTTCAGCGCAATTGTATTTGCATTATTTTGTTTATTTTTTTTCATCATTCGTATTATACACGGTTTTCTTGTTTGTCTTTAGTGGCTTGAATGAATAGAATGCAGGGCTATTTAAATGCTAGTAAAAATAGAAGAGGCATGCCGACTATTAACAAACATGCACTGGTGCCGTTTAGTGCAGAGCAAATGTATACCTTGGTAAATAAGGTCGAAGATTATGCAGAGTTTTTGCCTGGGTGCAAGGAAAGTACGGTACTTGAACAGTCTGAAAATCATATGCGGGCGTTAATGTTACTCAGTAAAGCAGGTATTGAAAAAGAACTGACCACATATAATGACCTTGTTTATGGGAAATCAATCAATATGCGACTTGATGATGGCCCATTCAAATCACTGAAAGGTAACTGGGATTTCACGTCATTAGGTGATGAAGCATGCAGAGTTGAGCTAAAGCTTGATTTTCAGTTCAAAAATAAACTTACCGAAAGAGCATTCGGGAAAATATTTATTGCACTAGCTAACAGTATGGTCGGTGCATTTACGAGTAGAGCAAAAAAGGTTTATGGCAAAACACGATAGAATATCGATTGAAGTGGCTTATGCCATGCCTGAAAAACAGTCTTTGATCGCCCTGTCAGTGGTTGCTGATTCAACCGTCAAAAACGCAATCCTGCAATCTGGCATATTGGATATTTACAGTGATATCGATATCGATAAGTCCGCAGTTGGAATCTGGAATCGCGTTTGCAAACTGGAAGATAAACTGAACCACGGCGATCGAATAGAAATTTATCGTCCTCTTATTGCTGACCCTAAAGAAGTTCGAAAACGCCGAGCTGAAAAAGCTAAATTAGAAGGTCGTGCAAATAAGGTAACGGGTGGGCGAGCACAAAAGCCGGTGTCTAAGAAAGAAGAAAAGCCCACTGACGAAGTACCAAAACAAGGTGGTGATGCCACGAATAATGATTAGGCTTTCGCTTTAAAACCCTAGTATTTCTTCCTCTTTAAACCAGTTTCGGCAAGAATTTTTGCCGAAATCTCTTCAACACTAAATTTAGTGCTGCTTAAAAACGGGATCTTTTCTTTTCGATACACATTTTCAACCTCGCGCAACTCCATTCTACATTGTTGCTTTGAGGCATATCGCGAGTTTGGACGGCGCTCGGAACGAATAGCATGCAGTCTATCAGCAGTAATGGTTAACCCAAAAAGTTTATCCTTGTAACGTTTGAGGATTGGCGGAAGTTTTAAAACATCGCCCATGTCTTCCTCAGTGAACGGATAGTTGGCAGCTTTGATGCCATATTGCAGAGCGAGGTATAAACTGGTTGGCGTTTTTCCTGAGCGAGATACGCCAACCAAAATAATATCAGCTTCTTTGTAGTCTTTTAAGTTTGATCCGTCGTCATTGGCAAGCGCGTAGTTCACCGCCTCGATACGAATATCATACGTTTGTTCATGCATGCTATGTGTGCGATGCTTTTGCGGCTTCGCAGGCAAACCAAGTACTTTTTCTACAGGGGCGACAAACTGATCTAAGAAATTGTAGTTAATACCCACTGAGCTACCAATGAAACGCGCAACCTCTGCATTTAGTATCGTATAAAAAACCAGCGGTCTTTCTCCACTTTCGTCAAAAGCGCCTTTTATTTGTTTTAAAACACGCTTGGCATGTTGTTCAGTTTCAACAAATGGGATGGTGACATGCTCAAACTCCATTGGAAACATTGATAATAGAGCATGCCCAAATACTTCTGAAGTAATGGCTGTGCCATCAGATATGTAAAATGCAGTGCGCAAAACATTTCCTTAACTTTGTTGTAATTTAATTACAAATCAAATTAAATTTTACTTTAACTAGGCAGCCCATTTAAAATCCGGACTCATTTTAGGGGTTTATCGGCAGCGGTTGGTTTTTTTAATGTTATAAAATCAACATAAATGCATGAATGCACAATAGCGGCCGATATAACTATAAATACTCAATTACCCAGTAATTGTTCTAGAAAACACTCAATTTGTACACTGATAAAATTTGCGAACGGTTGGAGGCGAAATAGTGCAGGAATACATTCTTTGGTATCAAACGTTAGGTATGGGCGATGTAAATCGAGTTGGCGGAAAAAATGCTTCGCTAGGTGAGATGATTTCAAATCTTGCAAACGCTGGGGTTCAAGTACCTGGAGGCTTTGCAACGACAGCCTATGCTTTTAATCAGTTTTTAGAACAAAGTGGTGTAGAAGCAAAGATTTATGACCTGCTCGATAAATTGGACGTCGACGACGTAAACGCGCTCGCCGAAGCAGGTAAGAAAATTCGCAATTGGATCCTGGACACGCCATTTCAAGCTGAATTAGAAAACGAAATTAAAGCAGCCTTCGAAACGCTATGCGGCGAGTCTGGTGACCAAGCTTCATTTGCGGTTCGTTCATCGGCAACGGCTGAAGATATGCCAGACGCTTCCTTTGCAGGGCAGCAAGAAACATTTTTGAATGTAAAAGGTTATGAATCGGTCCTCGTTGCGATAAAACACGTGTTTGCCTCACTTTTTAACGATCGCGCTATTTCTTACCGTGTGCACCAAGGCTATGACCACAAAGGCGTTGCACTGAGTGCTGGCATACAGAGAATGGTGCGAAGCGACCTGGCGTCGTCAGGCGTTATGTTTACCATTGATACTGAATCTGGTTTCGAAGACGTTGTATTTATTACAAGCTCTTATGGTCTTGGTGAGATGGTTGTACAAGGCGCTGTCAATCCAGATGAGTTTTATGTGCATAAACCAACGCTAGAAAAAGATAAACCGGCTGTGTTGCGACGAAATCTCGGCAGTAAACTCACGCAAATGGTGTATTCAGAGAGTACTGAGCACGGCAAGCAAGTCGAAATCATTGATGTAGAAAAAGCGCAGAGTTTAGATTTCTCCGTTTCAGATGACGAAGTAATGGAATTAGCGCGTCAAGCAATGATCATTGAAAAACATTATGAACGTCCAATGGATATCGAATGGGCTAAAGACGGTGTTGATGGCAAGTTATACATCGTACAAGCAAGGCCTGAAACGGTGCGCAGCCGTGAAGATATGCAAGTGATAGAACGATTCCAGTTACAAGGCGCAGGCAAGACAATCTGCACGGGACGTGCAATTGGCCATAAAATTGGAGCAGGCACAGCCAAAGTCTTAGAAAGTATCGAAGAGATGGATAAGATCCAGCAAGGTGATGTGCTTGTCACTGACATGACCGATCCTGATTGGGAGCCGATCATGAAAAAGGCTTCTGCAATTGTCACCAATCGAGGCGGTAGAACGTGTCATGCAGCAATTATCGCAAGGGAAATGGGTATCCCAGCAGTTGTTGGGTGCTCTGACGCTACTGATTCAATTGCACCAGGTGATGAAGTGACGGTGTCTTGCGCTGAAGGCGATACTGGCTACATATATTCAGATGTGCTGGACTTTGATGTAACACGCTCTCGCATTGATTCAATGCCTGATCTACCACTGAAAGTCATGATGAACGTGGGTAATCCAGACCGTGCTTTTGATTTTGCGAGACTTCCGCATGAAGGTGTTGGGCTTGCAAGATTAGAGTTTATCATTAACCGCATGATAGGCGTACACCCCAAAGCCTTGTTAAATTTTGATGAACAACCGGAAGAATTGCGAGAAGAAATAAGCGAGATCATAGCTGGCTATGCATCACCGGTTGAGTTCTACATTGAAAAGCTCGTCGAAGGAATTGCATCTATCGGTGCCGCTTTTTCACCTAAGAAAGTCATTGTGCGGATGTCAGACTTCAAATCAAATGAGTATTTTAATCTCGTCGGCGGCTATCAATACGAGCCAGATGAAGAAAATCCAATGTTGGGCTTTAGGGGTGCATCACGTTATATCTCGGAGGATTTCAGAGACTGCTTCGCATTGGAATGCGAAGCCATCAAGCGCGTTAGAAACAAAATGGATTTGACCAATGTTGAGATCATGATCCCATTTATCCGAACGGTCGAAGAGGGCAGACAAGTTATCGATTTACTTGCAGAGCAAGGGTTAAAGCAAGGCGAAAACGGACTACGTGTTATTATGATGTGTGAATTACCGTCTAACGCATTATTAGCAGACCAATTCCTTGATATGTTTGATGGTTTTAGTATCGGTTCGAACGATTTAACGCAGTTAACACTTGGGCTCGATAGAGACTCTGGATTGATTGCTCATTTGTTTGATGAACGAAATGATGCGGTTAAAGCGCTACTTTCAATTGCGATAAAAGCAGCAAAAGAAAGAGGGAAGTACGTTGGTATCTGCGGACAAGGCCCATCAGATCACGAAGACTTTGCCGCATGGCTAGTGGAGCAGGGGATTGACTCTGTGTCACTCAACCCAGATACCGTTGTTGAGACCTGGTTATATTTGGCTGAGAAACACGGCTAATTCCTTCTTCACAAAGAACATTCTCCAATTATGTTAATCCGGTGTAAATCTTTACACCGGATCATAATAAAATCCTCTAACTACTTGAAAATTGACTGTTTCACAGTAAAAATGTCGCGCATTCCTAACTGCTAACCGCACAAAATTTTCGCGATCTGGAGAACTGTTGGCCACTTTACCGGTACTATCTAATACTCAATCGTTATCCAAAGAAGTAAACGCATATATCTCTCAGCTTAAAAATTCCGCGTTTACCGGAGATATAGAAACGACTTACGCAAGTCGAATTGCGGTGGCGACAGATAACTCAGTATATCAACAATTACCTCAGGCCGTTTTGCATCCCCGCACAAACGAGGATCTTGTATTAATTGCTTCGTTAGCAAAAGAAAACTCTGAAATTACCTTTAGCGCTAGAGGCGGTGGAACCGGAACTAACGGTCAGTCACTTACACCGGGGATCATCGTTGATACCTCAAGACATATGTCATCTATTTTAGAGTTCAATGAATCTGAAAGATGGATAAAAGTCCAATCTGGTGTAGTTAAAGATGCGTTAAATGACTTTTTGCGACCGCACGGCTTTTTCTTTGCTCCAGATTTGTCAACCAGTAATCGGGCTACCATCGGTGGTATGGTGAGCACAGACGCGTCAGGACAAGGTTCGTTGGTCTATGGCAAAACAAGTGACCACTTGTTATCGGTAACGGCCGTATTAGCAGACGGCACTTTATTGGAAACAGAAAAAGTTGCCTTGACCGCCGCCAAAGCATTATCAGAAAAGACAGATGCATTAGGAAACATATATCGCCAAGTGATTGCGACCTGCGTTGAAAAGCGCCAAAAGATTATTGATAAGTTTCCGCGTTTGAATCGCTTTCTTACTGGATATGACCTTGAACACGCCTATGATGATGACGAACAAAGCATAGATGTTGGTAGACTCATTGCGGGTGCCGAAGGTTCTTTAGGGTTTATCGCCGAAGCAAAATTAAATGTAACGCCAATTCCAAAGCATACGGCCTTGGTCAACGTGAAGTATGACAATTTCGAATCTGCACTTCGACATGCACCGTCGATGATAGAGGCAAATGCGACCTCTGTCGAAACCGTTGACAGTCTAGTACTGAATTTAGCGCGTAGCGATATCATCTGGCATTCCGTTTCACATCTAATCGAAGAAGTACCAGATAAAACAACAGACGGCCTAAATATGGTCGAATACAACAGTGACAACGAGGTTGAAATAACCGACAAGCTCATTGCCCTGCAGAAAATGCTAGATGAACAAATTGCGAATAATCGGTGCGGCGTTATCGGTTATCAAATTACCCATGATAAATCGCAAATCAACAAAATCTATGCAATGCGAAAAAAAGCTGTTGGGCTTCTTGGTAAAACAAAAGGCACAAAAAAACCGATTGCATTTGCTGAAGATACCGCCGTTCCGCCTGAGAATCTCGCCGACTTTATCATGGAGTTTCGAGCGTTATTAGATAGACACAACTTAACATATGGCATGTTTGGGCACGTTGATGCGGGCGTATTGCACGTGCGACCCGCATTAGATTTGTGTGATCCTGCACAAGAAATATTGATGAAGACGATAAGTGACCAAGTTGTGAGTATTGTGGCTAAATACAATGGATTAATGTGGGGAGAACACGGCAAAGGTTATCGCAGTGAATATGCACCTGAGTTCTTTGGCCCTGAGCTATATGATGAAATTTGTAAGATAAAAGCTGCTTTTGATCCTTTCAACAAAATGAATCCTGGCAAAATATGCACGCCATACAACAGCGCACACGAATTAGTAAAAGTTACCGATACCAAGCGGGCTCATTACGACGTAACCATCCCAATATCGTTTAAGGAAGAATTCGCACCTGCAATGAGCTGCAATGGTAACGGCCTCTGTTTTAACTACGATACTGCGTCGCCCATGTGTCCATCCAGCAAAATTACACAGGATAGGAGACATAGTCCTAAAGGAAGAGCTGGTTTAATAAGAGAATGGCTGTATCAACTTGGTCGTCATGGTTTTACTCCCGACTCGATTCATCATTCGAAATTTAGCTCTGCTTTGTTTAAAAAGGCCATTGATAAACGCGATTTTTCCTACGAAGTATTTGAAGCAATGAACGGGTGTTTAGCCTGTAAGTCGTGCACTAATCAATGCCCAGTGAACGTTGATGTACCGGATTTTAGATCGAAATTCCTCGCCATTTTTTATAGTAAGTACCGAAGACCACTGAAAGACATCTTTGTCGCCAACATTGAAACGTTAGCGCCTAAGTTTGCACAATTTCCAAAACTTATTAATACGCTAACGTCTTTATCGATATCAAAATGGTTTATGAAAACGGTCGTTGGATACGTTGATGTCCCTCAGCTTTCGATACCATCACTTAACGAAGAAGTTCAGACTCTGAGCTGTGATTATGACTTGGCCAATCTGCTTTCACTGAGTCAAGAAGACATCAATAAACACGTGCTGATTGTACAAGACCCATTCACGAGTTTTTATGATGCTTCAATTGTCATTAAGACAATTAAATTCCTAAAAAATATTGGAAAAACACCAGTGTTGCTGCCATTTTCGCCGAATGGGAAACCTCAACACGTTAAAGGTTTTCTAAAAGAGTTCGAAAGTACTGCAAAGAAAACAGATGCATTTTTACATCAGGTCTCAAAAACACGCATTCCAATGATTGGAATGGATGCATCATTGGTGCTTTGCTATCGCGATGAGTACAAAAAAATACTTAACAAGACAGAACAGTCCTACCAAGTGCATACCTTGCAAGAGTATTTGTCTGAAAATGACATTGATTTAACGCTCTCGGGTGGCGCGCACTATCAACTATTCGCGCACTGCTCTGAAAAAACTGCAATTCCAAACACTGAAACTATATGGAAAAATCTTTTTGAAAAATGGGGGCTAAAGCTTGATGTAATGCCAGTGGGTTGCTGTGGTATGGCAGGGACCTATGGGCATGAGGCGGAGCATTTGGATAATTCGATAGGCATCTATGATCTTAGTTGGCGTAACAAGATCTCAGATTCTGAAAAGAGAAACGTGTTAGTAACAGGCTATTCCTGTCGTTCACAAGTGAAGAGGCTAGAGGGTTTTCGACCTAAACATCCGATTGAGGAAATTTTGGACCTAATGGAATTAGCGCAAAATAATCATTTTGATAATCAGCAACGCAGTAAGGAAATCAATTGCTGAATGAAAAAGCATGGCTTATTTACACCGCTTTTATGTGCTTTCTTTGTATATGTATAGGGGCATTTGCTGCGCATGTTTTAGAATCAAGGTTAGACGCAAAGTATGTAGAAATAATTAACACCGGCGTTAAATATCACATGTTTTCATGCGTCAGCCTCTTTTGTTTAATCATTATACAAAGGGTGTTTAGTCTTAGTCTTCAAAGTGTCCTTATTCTGCAAGCACTCGGATGCGTGTGTTTTTGTTTTAGTCTTTACCTTTATGCTATCACGCAATTTACACCTTTCGTTTTTGTAACACCTGTTGGCGGGATATTGTTTTTGTTATCTTGGGCACTTGCTATTATTCATTTTGCAAGAGCTGATCTATCCAAAAATTCAATTATTTAACTGATAAGACTATATAACAAACCCCATGATCAACAGTGGAGAAAACATGTCGGGACCGGATGCTTGTTTTGTACTCTATTGCCGCAGTGGTTATGAAACAGACCTTTCGACAGAGTGTGAATATCATCTTGCTGATAAAAGTTCATACGGTTATACCAAGTACGAAAAAAACAGCGGACTTATCGCGTTATACACACCAACGCCTGAGCTCATGCCAGCAATAGATGATATTGTTTTTGCACGGCAAAAACTACGTTTTTTGCAGTCGCTTACATTTGTTGATAAGTCCGACCGTATAACCCCTGTTATTGATGCTCTGCATCATACAAAAAAAGACTATTACGGCAGCGTAATTGTTGAACATGCAGATAATGAACGCGCAAAATCAATGGCCAAATTTTGCAGAAAATTCACTGTGCCTTTGCGTTCAGCACTTCGCAATCACGGCATACTCAGCAAAAAACATGATGACAATAAAAAATGGTTACACCTTGTGTTCGACAGCTTTGATCAATGTATGATCTGCGAATCTACTGTTGGCGATAGGTCACCGCATAGCCAGGGAATCAATCGACTTAAGTTCCCGACGGCTGCACCGTCGAGGTCAACGTTAAAACTGGAAGAGGCAATAGCGCTATTTTTTGACAAAGATAGCGAGAAAGCGTTTTTTAATAATACTAAAACTGCTGTGGATCTTGGCGCATGTCCTGGTGGTTGGACGTTTCAATTAGTCAGCCGCGGAATGAAAGTAGAAGCAGTCGACAATGGTGATATTGCTACATCACTGATGGATACTGGATTAGTTCACCACTTTAAAACGGATGGATTTGTTTATAAACCGCTGCATGGAAAAGTGAATTGGTTAGTGTGTGATATGATTGAAAACCCCCACCGAGTGGGTGAATTAATCATCAAATGGATACAGGAAGGTTGGGCAAACGGGGCTATTTTTAATTTAAAATTGCCAATGAAAAATAGATTCGCGACAGTAAAGGACATTCTGCTAACAATAAATAAGAGGGTAAATCCTAAATCAAATATGCAGATTAGAGCAAAACACCTCTATCATGACCGTGACGAGATTACCGTTTTGATAATGCCGAAGTAGTATCTATATCACAAAATATATTAATAATTTGTAAAGTCTTCTGATGACAGCCATCTAAGCCAAAAAAACAACACATTAAGTGATGTAATTTCGCTCATTTATCTATATAATCCGCCAGCAATTTTTTAAGAACATACTTTCTTAAGAACAATATTTTAGAGAACATAAAGAAACTGAGAAATGGCTGACTTATCACTTTACAGAAACATTGGGATTTTTGCTCACGTTGACGCGGGTAAAACTACCTCGACAGAACGTATTCTTAAGCTCACTGGTAAAATTCACAAAACTGGTGAAGTGCATGACGGCGAATCTACTACCGACTTCATGGAGCAAGAAGCAGAAAGAGGGATAACCATCCAGTCTGCTGCGACTACGTGCTTCTGGAAAGATCACCGCCTTAACATTATCGATACTCCAGGACACGTTGACTTTACGGTTGAAGTATATCGCTCACTTAAAGTACTTGACGGTGGTGTTGGCGTATTTTGTGGTTCTGGTGGTGTAGAGCCTCAATCAGAAACCAACTGGCGCTATGCGAACGAATCAGAAGTCGCTCGATTAATTTTTGTCAATAAATTGGACAGAATGGGTGCAGATTTCTATCGCGTTGTTGGACAAGTTAAAAATGTACTGGGCGCGAATCCGCTCGTCATGACGTTGCCGATTGGCATCGAGGACGACTTTACAGGTGTCGTGGATGTCCTTTCGCAAAAAGCGTTTATCTGGGATGATTCTGGTCTACCAGAAAATTATGAGATCACAGATATCCCTGCAGACTTGGTTGAAAAAGCTGCTGAGTATCGTGAACAGCTCATAGAAACAGCAGTTGAGCAAGACGACGACATCATGATGGCCTATATGGAAGGTGAAGAGCCGACCATGGAGCAAATTAAAGAATGTATTCGTAAAGGTACTCGAGACCTAGCGTTCTTCCCTACATACTGTGGTTCTGCATTTAAAAACAAGGGTATCCAGCTTATCTTGGATGCTGTTGTTGACTATCTGCCAAGCCCAACAGAAGTGGATCCTCAACCGTTAACGGATGAAGAAACCGGCGAGCCTACTGGTGAAGTGGCGACTGTTTCGACTGAAGAGCCTTTTAGAGCGCTAGCGTTTAAGATAATGGACGATAGATTTGGTGCACTTACCTTTATTCGAATCTATTCGGGTGTCTTAAATAAAGGCGACACTATCTTAAATTCAGCCACAGGAAAAACCGAGCGTATTGGCCGAATGGTTGAGATGCACGCGGATGAAAGAACAGAATTATCTACAGCACAGGCCGGCGATATTCTGGCAGTAGTAGGCATGAAGAATGTGCAGACTGGTCATACATTGTGTGATCCAAAAAATCCATGTACGTTGGAACCAATGATCTTCCCAGAGCCGGTAATTTCTATTGCTGTATCGCCTAAAGACAAAGGCTCAACTGAGAAAATGGGTATCGCAATTGGTAAGCTGGTTGCAGAAGATCCATCGTTCCAAGTTGAAACTGATGAAGATTCGGGGGAAACCATTCTTAAGGGAATGGGTGAATTACACCTGGATATCAAAGTTGATATTCTTAAGCGTACGTACGGCGTTGAGTTAGAAGTTGGCCAGCCTCAAGTTGCATATCGTGAAACAATTACTCAACCTGTTGAAGACAGCTATACGCATAAGAAGCAATCTGGTGGTTCTGGTCAGTTTGGTAAGATTGACTATCGAATCCGTCCAGGAGAAGTTGGTAGTGGCTTTAACTTTGAATCAACGGTTGTTGGTGGTAACGTTCCAAAAGAATTCTTCCCGGCTATCGAAAAAGGGTTTAAGGGCATGATGGAAGAGGGGCCTCTAGCAGGCTTCCCAATGCTTGACGTAGAGATTGAACTATATGACGGTGGTTTCCACGCAGTTGACTCATCAGCTGTAGCGTTTGAAATTGCTGCCAAAGGTGCTTACCGACAGTCTATGCCTAAAGCAGGCCCGCAGTTGATCGAGCCAATCATGAAGGTTGATGTGTTCACACCTGAAGATCACGTCGGTGACGTTATTGGTGATTTGAACAGACGTCGCGGCATGATCAAAGACCAAGAAGCAGGTGTTACTGGTGTTCGTATTAAGTCAGATGTTCCACTTTCAGAAATGTTTGGTTACATCGGTCATTTACGTACTATGACATCTGGCCGTGGTCAATTCTCAATGGAATTCTCGCACTATATGCCTTGTCCAATGAACGTTGCTGAAAAAGTTATCGAAGATACTAAAGCACGTAAAGAAGCTAAATAATAAGGTAATTTTTTATAGCGCCTCTTGCGCTTGTAATAACATATAGTAATGTAAAGCCCAGCAAATTAGCTGGGCTTGTTTTTTTGTAGTGGATTCGCAAACAGGATATATGTTAAGCAGGGCCTTCCAAGGCTCACGTTATATTTATCGCAGAAATATAATGATAGAGCCTATTCGACTATAGGGTTTGTGGGTTTGTGCGACGAAGAATGTTTACTACTTAAGGCCTTAATACATTTGTTAAGAGCTTCTTTGAGTGGTTTTTCATCTTGGTTACCCGAGTATCTAGTCGCATAAAACTGTTGTTCAAACTCATTTAATGACGCTACTAAACTCGAATCGAATTGCGGGGTAATTCGATTCAAAAACTGACTGAAGGTTTCATGTTTATGCCGGGTAAAGCCTTTCTTTTGAAGTAATTCTAATAAAATCATTTCAGGTGATACGGGTTTGGTCGAAAACCATTTCCGCCAGGGTAAAAAGGACGTGACCAAGTAAAACGCTATACCGACAAATGCCACCAATAAAAAAGTGACAAGGTTTTTGATATTTGCTTGTCCGAATAACTTTTGAACGATTTCCAACTGTGAGTTTTGGTCATATCCTAAGACCATTTGTGACCAGTTGTGATTGAGCATAACAAATCCATCTTCCATGGATTTAATCAACCCCAGTTCCATTAGCTGACGCATTAGTTTACTTTCATCAATGAGTTCTTTTTCACTCTCATTAAGTGAGTCAAATAATCCTGCCAGCATTCGATTTGGCGCAACAAGTGCCGTTGGATCAAAACGTATCCAGCCTAGTTCTCGGTCTTTTGCTTCAACCCATGCGTGGGCGTCGTATTGCCTAACGGTGATAATTGATTTTGCCTGATCCTCACCTCCTTGATAACCGGTTACTAATCGGCTAGGAACACCAGCGAGTCGGAGCATATATGCCATCGCTGATGCATAATGAGAACAAAAACCTCGTTGATGTATAAATAGAAATTCATCTACCGGGTCAACGGGCATTAATGGTGGCTTTAAGGTGTACTTAAACGGGTTCTTAGTAAAAATTTCCGCAATTTTACTGATGATTTGTTGGGTTGAAAGTCCCTCAAAATTCATTGCTTCTATGTATTGTCGGGTCAATATGTTTCCGCTTTGCGGTACTTGTAAATAACGTGAATAATCAACGCGTTCTGATGAGACTGGCATTTCATAATAAGAATTGAGGAGATATATGTTACGTGTATCGGATACCGTAGTACTGAATACCTGATAATTGTCATTTAAGAAAATTGGCCATTCGCCTCTGTTTTCGGCAATTTGTGGCACATCCAGCGAGTATAACCATTGTGAATCACTCGGTTCAGCATTTACCAAATATTCCCAACGAGCGCCGCTGTAGTTTTTTTCAGTCAATAGCGCTGTATTTTTTTCACGCTCGGAAATTGACCATGTTAAGCCATCAAAATTATCCATGACGATCGCGCGCCAGTAGCGCTCTATTGGTTTAGGTTTGTCACTAAAAAATTCTGCTCTAAATGCTAGGTCGGCTGAGCGTGCCAAATTTGCGATGTCGCCAGGAGTTAACGCTTCACTTAACCCTGTTTGCGTTGATTCTTCTTTGGGCACCTGCCAAAAAGGAGGAAGTCTTGGTGCCACCAAAAAAATAAGCAAGGCTATGGGTACGGCTTGTAATAATAGTTTTCCTGTTTGCAGCGTACTTTTTGAAAAGGTCATATGTCCTTTATTAATTAAGAACGTCACCACAAATACAAAGAAAAACGCGCACCCATAATAGATGGCAAAAAAGATAGATTGGTTATAGATAAACCCTGCTGCAATTAGAAACATGAAGACTATAGAGACAAGATGAAAGTCCGCTGCAGTTCGCATCATAATAAATTTTAGACTGCAAGCGACGACTAACAGATTTATCATCGAACTTAATAACCCGTAGTCTTGATAAAAAAGCAATAGAATGACTAAACAAAACGTCGAAAAAAGATTGATGGTGATGTTTCTCAATTCAGGCATGGCAACGGAAGCGCGTACGATACAAACCGCAACTGAACAAAAACCTAAGATAATCACCCATAACATTAAATGCGTCATAAGTGGAAACAGAATAAACGCAAACGTCAATGCTGACATATAACAGACGGTGGTAAACTGCACTTTTTCCAATTTCATCATGACTGCTGTGGGTCTGAAATTGTGCGTTTTTGGTCTTGAGTATCGATACCATAGCATGCTAATTGGTAAAGACATTCGTCAAGGTGTTTGTTGCCGTTATTAGGCAATATTTTTGTCGAACCTAAATCAAGACCAAATGTAGCATTTGACTTTCCTAGTGCTTGGATCTGGTAACAAATAACTTTGAGCGCACGCTCTATATCTAGATGATGATAGTCTGACAGCTTTAACCATCCGCTTGAGCCCGCTTTTTCGACAAAGTCCTTGGTGACCAAGCCTTGTCCTTTTGCGACATGTTTCCACGATACGTGATAAATCGGGTCCGTATTTACATAGGGCCGTATTCCTTGAAGATTGTCGGATGTAGAAAGTTGAGAGGATGCGTCAACACTGCCCATCTCTTTGTCGGTTTTGTTGTGTAACTGTGCGGTGGACCTTTCTATACATGGATAGACAACCAGCGATTTGTTATGAATGATGTAGCTCCAGCAATAAAAAAAACCAAACCCATAAGTTGCAGTAACTGCAATAACCGGAAGCTTGTGAATACCGCGTTTATATTTCGGCAATTTTACTTGAAATGTTTGAGGGGAGTTTGCATTTGCAGATAGGGCAATTTTGAAAACCTCTCGTGAATATTCGAGCCCTAACTCGCCACCTGCATAACGACCTTGACTAAAAATGGTACCGCGTAACTTCAAATTTCTGTTTTCAAAGTCTGCATCCACGGATTCCAGCTTAATTTCGTGCTGGGTGAAAAAGAAGTAATTATGGAAAATGGCCAGTAAAAGAATACTAACGAGTAAGTAGCACACTGCAAGAATCACATTATTTTGGTAGTTGGTACCTAATACAAAAAGACAAAGGGTCACGCCAATAAGAGACCAACCAAATTTTGTCGGCATAATAAATGTGTTATGTATGTTGAATTTTGCGTGTTCGTTTGACGCAGACTTCTTTACAACGAATCTATACAGAAGTTGCCAATAGATGCGTTTTAATCGATAAATCATGCCGCCAGTGGGTCGACTTGTGACAACAACTGTTCACTGTAACTAGATGATGTTTTGTTGAGTAGTTGTCCTTTTATTCGATGCTCAGCGACAGCTGGTAACACAAACTGCACGTCTTCTGGAGTAACGTAATTACGGCCTTGAACAAATGCTGCCGCTTGAGCTGCGCGATATATTGCTTTTGTTGCGCGAGGTGAAAGTGCGTTTGGAAATTCATTACTAGAACGTGTTAGCTCGACCAATGAAAGTAAATAATTAATAACGTTATCACTGACAAGTATATTTTTTACTTGTTGCTGTAATAACTGTAATTCTGCAACATCTATGACGCTTCGCACGCTTGTCAATTCTTGTTGGTTGAGCAACATTGCTTTCTCAGATGCCTTGTCTGGAAAACCCAGCGAAAGTTGCATTAAAAAACGATCGAGCTGGGATTCAGGAAGTGGATGCGTACCTGATTGATCAAGCGGGTTTTGTGACGCAATAACGAAAAAGCATTCGGGTAATTCGTGTGTTTTTCCATCAATTGACACTTGCTTTTCAGCCATGGCCTCAAGTAACGCTGATTGTGTCTTCGGGCTTGCTCTGTTTATCTCATCAGCTAGTACTAATTGATTAAAAATCGGGCCAGCATGAAAGCTAAAAGAGTTCTGGTTACTATCATAGATATTTACGCCCAACATATCGGCCGGAAGTAAATCCGACGTAAACTGAATTCTTGCGTACTCTAAATCAAACACTTTGGATAATGCTTGAGATAACGTTGTCTTGCCCATGCCAGGTAAATCTTCTAAAAGCAAATGGCCGCCGGCCAGCAGGCAAATTAGACTCAATTCAATCTCGGTTTTCTTGCCCTTGACTAGATGGCTTATTTGTTCAACACAGTTGCTTATATCTGCTCTCATTTTCATCGTCAATAGTGATAATTCGATAACTTTTTTATAGTAGATGAGAAGATATTGCAAGTTATTATAAAATCTAATACCCAAGTATGAGACAACTTAGACAACCATATGAAATAATAAACGTGGAAAATTCATGCACTTGAACAAAACACCAAAGGAACAATTCATGTCTATTCATCCAAATGCTGGCAAACGAGCAACATCTTCATCTTTGATAAACGTCGCCAAATTAGTCTCTGACTACTACGCAGTTCTGCCAGATATGACGCAGCCGTCTCAACAGGTAAGTTTTGGCACTTCAGGTCATCGTGGCTGTGCCTCAGTTGGCTCGTTTAATGATGCACATATAGCTGCAATCAGTCAGGCATTAGCAGAATACAGACTAACTCACAATATTCGTGGACCGATGTTTATCGGCAAAGATACGCATGCATTATCTGAACCAGCCTTGACAACCGCACTAGAGGTGCTTACAGCGAACGGTTGCACGCTGATAATTCAAGAAAGAAATGAACCCACTCCAACCCCCGTCATTTCACAGCGTATTGTGGCATATAATCGTGAATCGAGTGGTGCTTTGGCTGATGGAGTTGTCATCACGCCTTCGCACAACCCTCCCCAAGATGGCGGATTCAAATACAATCAGACCCACGGTGGCCCCGCTGATACAGTCGCAACCAATGCCATTCAAAAACGTGCTAACGAACTATTAGAGAATGACAACGCAGATGTAAAGCGGATGCCAATAAGTAGCGCAATGGCATCAGGGCAAATAAGTGAAATAGATTTCGCACAAGACTACGTTGAAGCCCTTGCAAATGTTATCGATATGAAGGTCATAAAAGACGCGGGTTTAAAACTAGGGACTGACCCGTTAGGTGGCTCAGGGATGGGCTATTGGGACAAAATTAATGAACACTATGGATTGAATATTCAAGTTGTAAATCACGAGTTAGATCAGCGATTCGCTTTTATGCACAGTGATCATGACGGCAAAATAAGAATGGATTGTTCTTCTCAGTACGCTATGCAGGGACTTATTTCTCTCAGTGACCAATTTGATGTTGCATTTGGCAATGATCCCGATTTCGATCGACACGGGATAGTGACACCATCAAGTGGATTAATGAACCCGAATCATTATCTAGCTGTGGCCATTAATTATCTCTATCAAAATAGAGAAAACTGGGGACAACAACTTTCCATTGGCAAGACGCTTGTGTCAAGCGGCATGATTGATAAAGTCGCACATGGACTCGGCCGAAGTATTCTTGAGATGCCGGTTGGTTTTAAGTGGTTTGTTAAAGGTTTGAGCGATAAATCCATAGCATTCGCTGGGGAAGAATCGGCGGGTGGCATTTTTCTACAATCAAACGGTGAAACCTGGGCGACTGATAAAGATGGCATTATTATGGCGCTACTTGCCGCAGAAATCACTGCAAAAACTGGCAAAGATCCGGGGCAACATTATGCGGAACTTACATCATTGTATGGTAAGCCTTCATATAAAAGAGTAGATGTGGCCGCGACATTGGAACAAAAGCAGAAGCTTTCAAAGCTTTCATCAGAGGATATTCATGCAAAAACAATTGCGGGTGAAACCATAACGAAAGTAGAAGTCAAAGCGTCTGGTAATGGTGCCAGTATTGGCGGCATAAAAGTGCAGACAGCAAGCGGTTGGTTTGCTGCGCGTCCATCAGGAACGGAAATGGTGTATAAAATATACGCAGAAAGCTTTAATGGTGAAGAACATTTAGAGCTGCTAATCAACGAAGCTGAACAAGTTGTGGCTACAGCATTTAAGTAAATGTTTGATAAATGAAATTAAAATGTAAATAAAATGTAATTTTCAAGAGGTTGAAATAATGATAGAACGAAAAATGATAAAATTATAACGTTGTATTTACATTCATACGTATTCAATAGAGCGTAGAGGGCTGTTTTAGGGTATTTTCTGTATTAAACTTTCTAAAAATTTTTTTTGGACTACTACGTTGAAAAAATCTACCAAACTTATTAGCTCGTCTGATATCGCGACTAAACGCTCAAAAACTGATTTCAAAAATACCGTATTACATCATCTTCATTGCCGTCTTGGCACAGATGAAAATAAAGCCGACAACCACGCATGGTGGAAAGCGATTAGCGCTGCGGTAAATGAGATGGTGTTGGAACGCTTATGTAATACGCAAAAGACGCATTACATGAATGATACCAGAGCCGTACATTACTTTTCGGCTGAATTCCTAATGGGGCGCTTGCTCTCTAATAACATGCACAATCTCGAGCTTTTTAACGTTGCGTCAGAAGCGCTTGGCGAAATGGGTGTTAATCTCACTGACGTGCTGGAAGAAGAACCAGATATGGCGTTAGGAAATGGCGGACTCGGACGCTTAGCTGCATGTTTTGTTGACTCGCTAGCAACCATGCAATATCCAGCAATTGGATACGGTATCCACTATGAATACGGTTTGTTTAGACAAGAAATCAAGTATGGCGCACAAATCGAAAGACCTGATAATTGGCGAGATTACGGTAATCCATGGGAGATTTGCAGACCAGAGTCTATACAAGAGGTTTCGCTGTTCGGTTATGTTGAAACAAAATACTTAGACGATGGAAGAATACAAAAAGAGTGGCATCCAGGTTCTATTGTAAAAGGCGTTCCTTGGGATATTCCCGTGGTCGGATATGGCGGTAACACTGTAAATATCTTAAGGCTTTGGCAAAGTCAGGCATCTAACTTTTTTAATTGGGACGTGTTCAATGCGGGTGGCTACGTCGACGCTCAGCGCGAAAATGTTGAAGCTGAAACCATTTCAAAAGTACTTTATCCAAATGATGAAACTGAAGCGGGTAAAGAGCTCAGACTTATCCAGCAATACTTTTTTAGTTGCTGTTCACTAAAGGATATCATCCGACGCTACAAACGCGCTCATGGCGATGACTGGTCAAAATTCTCCGATCAAGTCGTTATTCAGTTGAATGATACGCACCCGGCAATAGCCATTCCAGAACTAATGCGGATCCTCGTTGATAGAGCAGAGCTATCTTGGGATCATGCCTGGTCTATCTGCACAAAAACGTTTGCCTATACAAATCATACACTTTTACCCGAGGCACTTGAAAAGTGGCCCGTCAGAATGATTGAAAAAATACTTCCAAGGCATCTTGAGATCATTTATGAAATTAACTATAGATTTCTTAAAGAGGTCGAACAGAAATGGCCTGGTGATAATGATGTAAAAGCAAAGCTATCTATTATCGAGGAAAGCGATGTAAAAATGGTGAGGATGGGTAATCTTTCTGTGATTGGCTCTTTTGCGGTTAACGGTGTCGCAGAAATTCACTCCAAGCTAGTCAAGAGAGACCTGTTTCCTGAGTTTGATGAACTTTATCCTGGTAAGCTTACAAATGTCACAAATGGCATAACCCCAAGGCGATGGCTTAAATCCTGTAACCCGCAGTTATCTGAGCTTATTTCAGCGAAAATTGGCGATGACTGGCTTTTAAATTTAGACAAATTGAAAGAGTTGGCAAAACACGCATCAACAAAGACCTTTCAAAACAAATTCATGAAAATCAAGCAGCAGAACAAGGATGCTTTAGCGCAAGAGGTGTTTAAATTGACCGGCGTCAAAATCAACACTAAAGCGATTTTTGACATCCAGATCAAACGACTTCACGAATACAAGCGACAACATCTTAACCTACTGCATATTTTGGCGTTGTATCGTAGGCTGCTGGAAGACCCTACTTACGATATGCACCCTCGTGTATTTTTGTTTGGGGCAAAAGCGGCGCCTGCTTATACGTTGGCAAAGGACATCATTTTCGCCATTAATAAGGTCGCCGATAAAATTAATAACGATACGCGGGTGAACAAAAAACTACAGGTTGTATTTTTGCCAAACTATCGAGTATCTCTGGCTGAGAAAATGATCCCTGCCGCTGATGTATCGCAGCAAATAAGCACCGCAGGAAAAGAGGCTTCAGGTACTGGTAATATGAAACTCGCTCTCAATGGTGCTGTGACTATAGGTACGCTAGATGGCGCAAATATCGAAATTGCTGAAGAAGTAGGGGACGAAAATATATTCATTTTTGGTCTGACAGTAGATGAAGTAAACGCACTGCGCGCTAATGGTTACAATCCATATGATTACTATTATGCAAACAGTGAATTGAAAGCCATATTGGACTGGTTGGAGTCGGATTTCTTCACGCCAGGGCAGCCAGGCGCATTGGCATCTGTTAAACACAGCTTACTCAGTGGTGGCGACCCTTATCTTGTTTTGGCTGATTTTGAATCCTATAGCGAAGCAAATAAGCGAATAGACGAAGCTTATCGAGATAAATCTCAGTGGGCAAAAATGGCTATTCTAAATACCGCAATGATGGGTAAGTTCACGTCAGATCGCTCAATAAAGGACTATGTGGAGCGAATTTGGAAACTTACGCCGTGCAAGATTCAGTAGTGTTATCTACTACTTCCTAGAGGACAAAAATAAAACCGTAACGTCGTTACGGTTTTATTGCGTTTGAGTCTAAAGAAATTGGGGTTTGAAGCGATATAGTATATGAATAGGCAGATAGGATAAGAGCCGATGTCTAATATTAATTCATTACCCCAATTTTATGATAAAAAATGACCACTCGCATTTGAACCAGGTGCCTAACCGGTACGTGTTCATAGATTTAATTGACAAAGTCGCAGCAGACTTTGAGCAATTTAGCGTCATGTTCATGGATGTAATGCGGTTTTCAGACGTATCTGCGGCATTCGATCAGGAGTCTGGCGATAATGTTTTGTTGCAAATTGCTAACCGGATAGGGTTGATATTTCCTGATGCGTACGCAGTAGGCAGAGTGAGTGGGGATATCTTTGGCGTTGTTTTTTCAAATATTTATTCTGAACAGCAACTTCGCGAAAGGCATTCGCGACTTCTTTCATATTTCAAATCACCGCTCGACGTCAATGGCACGGCATTCATAGCGGATTTTAATGTCGGTGCATCAATACGCAAGAATGCCGACTCAAACGTCAACAATATAATCTCGCTAGCAGAAGCGGCGTTGAGAAAATCTAAATCCAATCGACACTTCAACTTCACAGTCCTAACCGATGAAACCAGACAGAATGATGCAAGAGGATTGACGTTAAAGGCGGACCTGAACCGCGCACTAGAATGTGACGAGTTAGAACTTTTTTTCCAACCAAAGGTTAGCTTCGACGACTATCAACTTATTGGTGGGGAATGCCTACTGCGCTGGCACCATCCTCTGGATGGCACCGTATTTCCCGGTACTTTGCTGCAAGCAGCCGAGTCTTACAATATGATGAACGTCTTAGGATATTGGACGATTAATGCAGCCATAGCGGCGATTGCAAAGCTGCAAAGCAACGATAATTTTGTACCTATTTCTGTGAATCTCTCGCCGGGGCAATTGTACGATCCTAATTTGGTACCGGTGTTAAAAGATCTTTCCCAGAAGTATAGGGTCCCACTTAATAGTCTAGAAATCGAATTAACAGAAGATGTCGTCCTTACGAATTCACTCCTTGTTAAGCGTCAGTTGGACGAAATAAAAGCATTAGGCATCTCTTTATCAATGGATGATTTTGGCAAAGGATATTCAAATCTTTCTTTCATCAAAGATTTGGCACTCGATGCAATAAAAATTGACAAGGCCTTTATTCTAGGTCTCGGCGATTCGCCGGTAAATTCTGCAATTATTCGAGCGACAAAAATTATTTGTGATGCTAAAAAATGTGAGACGTTTGTAGAAGGCGTAGAAACCATAGAGCAATTAGCAATACTGAAAAGTATGGGCATAACAAAAGGGCAGGGATTCCTCTTTTCACAAGCTGTTCCATACGATTCCTTTGTTGAACAGGTTATGGTCGGTAACTTTAGAGAACAAATAAATCGACACGTCACATTAAGAAAAGAGATGAAAATGTGATAGGCTTATAATAATTTATAACCTGACACCGACGCTCCAATTTTGTTATCTGAACTCAATAACTTTCTCGAATTCTCAATACACAATCAAACGGCATTTGCCCCCTTTTCAATCAACATAAATAAGCAACTAAAGGCCGTTGGCAATGCGGTTGGCGTCATTGAGTTTGTGCCGTTTCAATCACAGGCAGAACAACGAAAATCAAAATCGATAGTATTGTCTTGTGGTGTGCATGGAAACGAAACAGCACCTATTGAATTGCTGAACAATATGATTACAGACATCATTAATGCTGATTTAGAAGTTCAACATAATGTGCTGTTTATCATCGGTAATCTACCGTCAATATCGGGGGAAACACGATTCGTTGAAGAGAATTTAAATCGTTTATTTCACTATGATGCTAAAAATGACACGCTCGAAGCCCGACGTGCAAATGAACTAATGCAAATAGTGTCAGCGTTTTTTGAGCGCAAGACCAAGGAACGCCTGCATTACGATTTACATACTGCGATAAGACCTTCAAAAAATGAAAAGTTCGCAGTCTATCCGTTCATCTTTGGTAAACCATATGACAAACGCCAACTTGCTTTTCTATCTGCCTGTGACATAAATACTATTCTGTTATCACAAGCACCAACAGGCACTTTTTCGTGTTATTCATCGAGTCAACACAATGCACATTCTTTTACCATGGAATTGGGAAAAGTTATGCCATTCGGTGAAAATGATATGAAGAAATTTTTAGCCATTGATAAAACTTTACGAAATCTAATTTCAGCGCAAGATGTACGCTTACCAAAATATGAGGAGTGTCCGCTCGAAATTTATAATGTAAATCAAACCATTATTAAACAGCAGGAGGACTTCGCACTTCACTTTGATGCTGATGCGCCAAACTTCACTGCTTTCCCAAAAGGTTCAGTGTTAGCCAGTGAGACACAACATGTCTACCACGCTCAGATTGACGGTGAAGCGATTGTTTTTCCAAATGCAGATGTACCCATAGGACAGCGCGCGCTTCTAACGGTGGTTCCATATGAGATTTAATCTAGATAAGAGACTTGAAAACGATTCAGTTTTTGTCACGGAATTTGAGCTTTGTCAGGTCAGACTGATAAATGACAGTAATTATCCATGGTATCTATTGATCCCAAAACGAAATGGGCTTTGTGAGCTTACCGATCTTTCGACTGAAGACTATTTGACGCTGACAAATGAATCGTTATTGTTAACCAAAGCAATGCAAAACAATTATTCACCGGATAAGATGAACATTGCCACCCTTGGAAACATCGTTTCACAATTACACATTCATCATATTGCTCGTTATCTAATAGATATCGCATGGCCGAATCCAGTTTGGGGGCGCGCAGCCGCAAAACCCTATACCGAAGATGAAGTAGCTGAACATGCAAGAAATATGTACGCTCAACTTAAAAAGTTAAGTACTGAACGCAAAGTATAAAAGGGACAGTATTCAAAAAGTTATCAATCCTTAATTCTATTTAATGACTGATACAATTGGGGTTACCAGACGATGTCAAGTGAGATCATAGCACTATGTGGTGCGTCGTTTGGTCACCAGCCACTGTCATCGTCTTTATCATCATATTCACGTTTTTTAAATCCTTTAGGGATGCGAAATTTCCTAGAATCTCTTAATAGCAGTAGGTTGCCCACAATAATACCAAGCACTAATACAATAATTACTGTAATCCATAAACCGCTCATTATTGACTTCCTTTATTTAACGTATAGCGGGCGAAAAGCGCATTTAAATGTTGGATGACCACTTCTTTACCTTTCAAATCATTATCCAATAGCACTTTTGTTAATCCATCGAGTGCTATTGTTTGGACTATCTTATCAGCAATAGGCGCATAAGATAAATGCCATGGTTCGCGAGCTACACCGCCAACATATTCTTTGTAAGGTAATACAAAGCCAAAATCACTGGCATTCTCATTTATCCAGTTTGATAAACCTTCACAAGGACCGTTTTGTTCATATTCTTGTGGGATTAATGAAAAACAACCATCCCATTTTTCAACTGCCCGCTTGTCGAAAAAATCGAAATCTGTACCCCAATGATGCCTTGATGCGCCGGGTAGAGCCGACCAGAGCATAATTGCATGTATGCGTTCAACGGACGTTAACGAACAATGATCCACTTCATTGTTTTGCAAATCGTACAAAGGTAATTCGCCGCACCATTTCCTGTTCCAAATTGACAATTGACGATCGAATGAACGGTGACTTGAACAAATCTGCAAATCAAAGCCTTTAGCATCTGCGGCAAGTTGCATTTTTGTAAACTGATCGGCGACTTCTCCTATGAGCTTATGTCCATCACTCAAGGTCACAAGATGTTGCTCATTGAGTCCAAATATTTGTTGTTGCGTAAGTACCATAAAAGATGATCAGTCCTAAAAAATTAGTCTATATGAAATGCCTTTGTATATTTTTCAGCATCAAATCCGATGAGAATTTCTTCACCAATAGTTAGGATCGGCCGCTTAATCATAGATGTATGCTCAGTTAAGAGTGCTAGTACATTGCTTTCATTAATATTCGATTTTTCGTGATCCGATAGCTTGCGGTAAGTGGTGCCGCGTTTATTAACAACCACATCAATGCCAAAACACTTGATTGCATGGTTTATGACTGCTTCATCAACACCTAATTTTTTATAATCGTGAAATGTATATTCTATCGCGTGTTGTTCGAGCCATTTTTTTGCTTTTTTAACGGTATCGCAATTTGCAATACCAAACATCGTCGTCTTAATAAGTAACTCCTTAAAAATTATTCGTGATTAACTTTATATTTTGCTTTTTTGAGTGCTGCCACTGCATCCTTAAGGTCAGCTGACTTTACAAGAAAATAGTCAGTTTCAAACGTACTTACCACAAATATACTGATTTTAGCTTCAGCTAATACACTGCCGATATCTGCCATAATACCCACCATACTGAGATTCAATGGTCCCAGCACTTCCAAAACACGCCAATCACCGTCAGTTTCTTCTGCATCAATATCCACTGATTGAGGTACCACAATGGATAACTCATCATACGTCTTTCCAATGAAATAAACGTCACAACCCAATACGCTGGCTGGAATGTCACTGTCAACATCGAGCGTGTGTATAGCAAATATGTCTGGTAGCACCTCAAGTATTTGTTTAGCCAAAGAAAGTCCTTTTGTTCTATTGAGTTTCCCTTATTTTACATAATTGATCATAGTTATTGGATAAATTCTTTCGATTTTTGAGATACTTGTAAGTAGAAGTTGCTTAGAGAACCAGTATATGCTGCAACGTCTAAGCAGGGGACATTATTTGCAAGGAAAATTTGATTTTTACATGCAGCCACTACAAATTTTCGCCGGTGAAAAAGCACGAGCAGTCATATCCAGAGAAGGTTTTAAGGCATCTTTATTTAGTGCATTTTTAGGCGCGTCTGGCGGACCTAAGTGGTTCGTGTTATCCGGCTTAGATAAGGTGATTTTCAATGAGTTTTTAGATTTATCGGATGGTCATATTGACCTCATAGGTTCCTCGGTTGGTAGTTTTAGAAGTGCTTGTTTTGCACAAAAAGATCCTGCTTCCGCGATAACCAGACTTCAAACTCAATATTGCAATGAAACATACTCAGATAAGCCTTCACCCCAAGAAATAACCAGCAAAAGCAAATTCCTCCTTAAATTCATACTCGATACACAAAATATAGAGGAAGTATTAAATAATACTAAGCGTTCTATTCATATCATTGCAGCCCGATGTCATGGTTTAACGGCGAGCGAAAATAGGGTGCTTCAAGGTATTGGATTGTTTAATGCAGCGCTTAAAAATTATGTAAATCGGGCGCATATATCTAGAAGCTTCTCGCGCGTTCTATTTCATACAGGTAAACCATTACAGTTTACTGAACGAAGTACGTTTCCTACCGAATTTGCATCACTTACCAAAGCGAATATCCATCAAGCGCTTTTAGCTTCAGGTTCAATTCCACTGGTAATTGAGGGTGTAAGCAATATACCTGGGCTACCTCCGGGCATGTTTAGGGATGGTGGAATTATTGACTATCATTTTGATTTCCAGTTAAACACACCAGGCTTGGTGTTGTATCCTCATTTTTACTCGACGCCTATACCAGGTTGGTACGACAAAAGACTAAAGCGACAATGTCATCCTGATAGCTTTGATAACGTTGTAATAATGGCGCCTTCACCGGAGTTTGTTGAGACATTGCCATACAAGAGAATATCAGATAGAACGGATTTTCAAACGATGACGTCGGAACAACGCATCAAGTACTGGAGTACTATAATTAGCGAGTCCGATCGCCTTGCTGAGAGTTTTTTGACACAGATCTCTCACAGCGATCCATCAACGTATATAAAACCCATAAATTTACACCGTTAACGGGTATAAAAGACTTGATAAACTTAAACAAGTTGCTATTATTCACGCCCTCAAATTCGCGTCTATAGCTCAGTTGGTTAGAGCGCTACCTTGACATGGTAGAGGTCCCCTGTTCGAGTCAGGGTAGACGCACCATTCCTTATTGATAGGGCGTACGTTGACTATAGGCACATGAACTTCGTAAAGTACTACATACGGATTCACTTTGCTCCAAATACGTGAAGCCTTCAAAAACATCAAAACCATTCAATTCCGCAACGCCTGAACAAAAGTCAGTGCGCATCAATAAATATATCAGTCAAAGTGGACTTTGTTCCAGACGTGAAGCTGACTCATATGTAGAACAAGGAAAAGTGAGGCTCAATGGCAAAGTCGCGAAAAAGGGTGATCAGGTCTTACCTGGCGATGAAGTGAGAGTCGCCGGTAAACACATAAGACCGAAAAATAATGAATCTTTTGTTTTTGTAGCACTGAATAAGCCTAGAGGTATCGTTTGTACAACGGATAATAGAGAACCGAACAATATTATAGAATTCATAAAGCACCCAACCCGAATCTTCCCCATTGGGCGCTTAGATAAAGATTCGCAAGGTTTAATTTTTTTGACAAGTAATGGAGACTTGGTAAATAAGATATTGCGAGCCGGAAATAAACACGAAAAGGAATACGTGGTTACGGTTAACAAGCCAATTTCTGAATCCTTCATACAAGGTATGAGCACAGGCGTGCCAATTCTCGATACGATTACAAAGAAATGTGTTGTCAAAAAGCAGTCTCGTTTTGTTTTTACCATCGTACTCATTCAAGGACTCAACCGACAGATTAGACGGATGTGTGAACATTTTGGTTATCGAGTAAAGAAACTGGAACGAACGCGCATAATGCATATTAGACTGGATAATCTTAAGCTGGGAGAATGGCGAGACTTAAACAAACGCGAAATGCGTACAATGCTTAATGCAGTTCAGCACTCTTCGTCCGAAACACAATATCAAAGAGTAGAGTCCGGATTGACAACGACTAAGAGTAAAACAATCTCACGAAAACGAAGCGCTAATGATAAGCAAATAACAATCAATAGGTCAAAACGCAATGAAAGCAAAGGGGGCAATAACCCAAGTACATCTAAACCCAAATCGCGAAAGCGAACCACACAAAAACGTCCATGACGAGTATCTTTAGGTTTCTCGGAACAGCTACGACAACCCACAAGAATCAAATATTTCATTGATAGCTTTGGTCGAACCGCGCAATGGATATTCAAAAATAATATTTCCCAGCGTTTGCCATTCCATTTCGAGAATGACGGTATTGTATTGTTTTACGTTATTGATGAAGTCTTCGTCTTTCGAAACGTAAAGGAGCTTTGTATCTTGGTCTTTAGTTAGTTTGATCTGATATGAGGCTTGTTCATCGAATTTGATGTTCGAATAACTCACATAGTTTCCGCTATTTTGCTCTGAACTGGTCAAGTTTGGTAAGTCGTCAAAACCAAAATATGTCCAGAGTTTATTGCTACTACACCCAACGCCTATCCATGTGGCAACATCACCAAATGGAGAACTCAAAGGAGCTATTGAAGTTGTGGCTGGACTTCTGGCGAAGTGCTGAACTTCACCCGTCATATGATATCTTGTGTATGAAGTTTCCCATCTAGGAAGGTTGGCTATTCGTCTGTTTTCCTCGGCAGCTTCTTTTTTTGCCTGCGCAATCGCTGCACGTTGTTGCACTTTTTCCTCATATCTTTGCGCTAATTTTTTGTATTCCTGATTATCAGGATAGTAGTTTGATAAACGCTTATATGACGCATGTAGCTCTGATAAGTGGCTTTTATCAATGTTGTTGACCTTCTGAGCAAGATCTCGCATTCTGGTTTCAGTCAATTCGCCATTCAACTTAATACCAACCAAAACGCTCATGACTACGACGACTGATAACATTAATACTGAAAATGTTTTCATTAAATCATCCCTGATTTTGGAAGTTGATGTTTATTCGATTGTTTAAATCCGATAACAATATGATAAGCGAATAATTAATTGAGTACTATTTCCTAAAAGGCTAAAAAATCCAATTAGTTTCGCCTCTACCATTGAAATAACAGTTATCAACATTTTCTAACAAAAGATGCTACCCAAAGTTGTCGATAACTATTAAAATAAAAGAACACATTGGCGACTACGTCAATATTAAATATGACAAAAACTAAGTGCTACAAAAATTAAGCTCGACAAAAACATTACGCACGACACATACACAAGAAAACTCGATAATAAAATAAACACAACAAAAACAGACTCCCTTGTGGATGTGTGCGTTTCTGTATGTTCGCGTTGTCAGTAGTCTTACCCTATACATTAATCAAATTTGATAACCACTTGAAATATAAAGGAACCAATGATGATCGAAAGATTTAGTTTTGCCACTAGATCACCAGACAATTACCAAACTTTCTTTAGAGAAAGCCCAATTGGGGATATTCAGGATTTTAAACAGGAAGCATTAAAAGCATTCGATGAAACCTTCGTAGCATGTCACATAGAACACGAACAAAAGAATAAGAACGAAAAATATGCGCTTAAAATTATGGTAACGACTCAAAAAGGGGAGACTACCAAGAGCTACCACATTGGGCATATAGGGAAGGAAAAGTCGAAGTTTATTGTGTCAAATGACTTAACAGAAAAAGTTATCCCTCGCATTGTGAACGTTTTTATCGGCGATAGCGGCTACGTCGATGCCAGGTACGATATTATTGGACCAAGTGATTGCTATCATCTGTTTAAATAGACGTCATTAATAACAACTCAGTCATCGATGCGCCTGATGTCAGAACATTATCGGCGCATTGGCTGTCGCCAATAACCAATGTTGTTTTTTGCAGGTAAAAATTCTAATCAGCGAAGCAATAGACCTGAAGTAGGCAGAGTCTCAGCTACGCGGTACATAGTGTTTTGCACATGAAACAAAGACATCTGATTGACATAATTGCTTACCACACGCTTACAACGCTCTGTAAGGGTATAATTCGTTCTAATAAAATGCAGATTTTGCTCAATAATGTAGCCAAGTTGAAGCTTATTTAAGTGTTCTTCAGTTAAAAACTTCATTGACCAAGTATTAAAGCGTCTTTTTTCAAAGTTTTTTATACTGGTCTCGTATACTATTTTATGTCGCTTGTCTTTTGATATTGTCTGCATCAATGCATCGATTGAGACGGCAGGCCCTTCGAGATACTGAAAAAATTCGCCATTTGAGAAGTTGAGAAAACCTGTTATGTTTTGCTGCCTATTTTTAGCAGAAGCGAGGATTGATAGATCATCAAGATCGCTTTCGGTAAATTCAGATTGAGCTTTGCTGTAGTAAACTACACTTTTTAAGTCGTGATACATAGAGAAGTGAAAAATTGATATAACTTTTAAGCTAAAGGTAGCATCAATCATTGATTTCGCTAGGGTATGTTGGTCCTAATTGATTATTTTTTACGTTAATTTATGAAGTGACTGCACAACATGCTGGCTTCATCTCAAAATGGTATTAAGCAATATTATGACACCAAAAAACAAAACGTTATTTTTAACCGGCGGTAGTTCGGGCATCGGTGAGGCTATTGCTGAACTATTTTTGCTAAACCATTACAACGTCTATAACTTTGATATAAATGAAGGGCAATTTGGCCATTTTGTGAAGTCGGATGTCACTGAACATGGCGCGCTTCAAGAACAGGTGCGAAACATTGCCAAACTTTCACCGCCAGATGTAGTTATATGCAATGCTGGGCGACATTTATCAGCATCACTTGAGGATACTACAGAAGCCGATTTTGACAGCATTTATACCTTAAATGTTAAAGGCGCATTTTCATTTTGTCAGGCGGCAATACCCTATTTGAAAGCATCTAATCAAGGCCGAGTAATCATCATTGGATCTGATCAATCATCTATCGCAAAGTCGAATTCTTTAGCTTACTGCATGAGCAAACATGCAGTAGCAGCATTGGCAAAATCGATAGCTTTAGACTATGCAAAAGACAACATTACAGCAAATACCATATGCCCAGGTACTATCGATACGCCACTGTATCGAAAAGCGATTCAAGCTTACAGTGAGTGCAGCGGAATCTCGTTAAGCGATATCGAGTCTGATGAGGCTGCTGAACAGCCGTTAAACCGAATTGGTGAGCCTGAAGAAGTTGCGCAACTTGCGTTGTTTTTAGCCAGTGAGCATGCAAGCTTTATCACCGGCAGTTTACAAATGATTGATGGCGGCTATACCGCAAAATAAAACCGCAAAATAAAACCGCTAAATGAAAAAGATGTGTATTGTAAAACCAACAAAAGACTCAAATGAAAATAATTGATCCACACTTACATCTTTTTGATCTCAAACAAGGCGCTTATGATTGGCTCAAACCTGAAAATCCGCCGCATTGGCCAAACAAACAAATCCTGCGACGTGATTGCAATGAGTCCTCGCTAAAGTTAAACCAACAAATTGAACTTGTTGGCTATGTGCATATAGAAGCAGGGTTTGATAACGACGCCTCTTGGAAAGAGGCAGCTTTATGGGAAAAACAATCAACGCGTAATTACAAAGCAATCCAAAATGCTGATTTAACAGCTTCTCCAGAAGAGTTTATCGCTGATTTACAAACAGGTTTGCACTGTGCGTCAATCGTTGGCGTGCGACACATTATCGAAAACGAGCGCTTGCTGGCGCATCCAAATACACTCAAAAATCTTAAACGACTAGCAGAATCTAATCTTATTTTTGAATTGCAGTGCGATCTTGCCAATTCGGTATTGGTTAATAGTTACCTGTCATTAATCGAACAAATCCCTACACTGAATGTTAGTATAAATCACCTTGGGTTTATCCCGAAGTCCGATTCTATAGCATTCAAATCGTGGTTGTCGCATTTTAGATCTTTTGTACAGCATCCGCATATAGGTGTTAAAATCTCGGGGCTTGAAATGCGCTCTCCATACTTTAACACAGACGACATCATGCGAATGCTTGACCCTTGTTTAACTGAAGCGCCCATTTATACGTTAATGATGGCAAGTAATTTCCCTGTGGTGACGATGGCTTATTCTTACGCAAATTATTGGGACATGGTGATTGAAGCAGTTAATCATTTTGGTGCAGAGACGCATGTCTTGGTTGCGCAGAACGCTCAGCACTATTATTTTGATAGGCATATAAAACAAGACCAAATTCATATTTAGCGAACTATTGAAAGACAACCTTTTAAAATTAAGGAACCGCATTGCTAATACAGATGTGTTATTCATCGGTATGTTGTTGGCAATTTCCGGCACATTTTTGTTTTCTCTCAAGCCGATATTAATCAAACAGGCGTATGCGTTATCAGTTTCAAGCGAACAATTAATTACGTTGAGAATGTTTATAGCGGCACCTTTTTATATCGCCGTTTTTATTTTTATGTGGCGACGCAATCCCGAACGTCATGCTGCTATAAAACGTCGGATCCCCGCGATTACTGCACTTGGTATTTTAGGTTATTTCATCGCTAGTTATTTAGACCTCCTTGGTTTGAATTACATCACTGCTCAATTAGAAAGAGTCGTGCTATTTTGCTTTCCGACAATTGTTGTTTTGCTATCAAAGTTTCTTTTAAAGAAACCACTGCCTAAGAATATTTGGTTACTATTAGGGATGTCGTATAGTGGTATTTTGATAATATTCGGACATGATTTAATGACGCTAGGCAGCAATGTGACTTTTGGCGTTTCGTTGGTGTTCATAAGCGCGTTTGCTTTTGCGTTTTATGTCATTTACAGCAAGCCGTTAATGTCAGAAACCGGCAGCCAAGCGTTCACGAGTATTGCGATGTTGGCGGCGAGTACGGCAATTGCCATCTGGTCTATATGGAGTGTGCCAAAAGGCGGTTTGATGGTGTCTGTAGAAGCGTATTTTTTAGCAACGTTATTAGCTATTTTTTGTACATTTATCCCGTCATTATTAATTGCCGCTGCTATACAACGCATAGGTCCTGAATTTACCAGTATAGTGGGCACTTGTGGGCCTGTTATTACCTCGGTGTTGGCTGTTTTGTTATTGGGTGAGGCATTTACTATGTATCATTTTATTGGTTTGTTGTTGGTGAGTAGTGCGATAGGTATGATGCTAATTACGGATCGGGCAAAAAACAAATAAGGGTCTTGTGAAGACCCTTAATATGCTGTTTTAGAAACCGACTAGAGTCCTTTTGGAATGCGGATCTTCTGTCCGGGGAATATTTTATCTGCGTCCTTTATGACTTCTTTATTAGCGTCAACGATAGCAGTATATTTTGCGCCGTTTCCGTATGCATTTGAGGCTATTTTCCAAAGTGTATCACCAGACTGAATCACATAGAATTCGTCATCGCCACCCAATTCTGCTTGTGCACCTGTTATTGTCGCATCTGCAGCCTCAACTTTTTCTATACCAAGTGCGTTACCTGCCATAAGTATCGTTTTTTCCAATGCATCAGTGGATTCTGCATCACCAGAAATAGTCGCCACGCCATCATTAACATTCACTTCCAGATTGCTCATACCAGGGTTATCTGATTCGATATGTTCCTTAAGTTTTTCTGATGGGTCATCATCCCCACCAAAAATTTTATTCCCAATGTCCTTTGCAAAATCGAAAAGTCCCATGTCTATCTCCTTTGTATTATTATTTAAATATCTATGTTTATAGATGTGTTAAGTTTAGCAGATTCCAACTTAAAGTTGGAATGACGGCGCTTAAAGTTGGAATGACGGTGCTCGATATTGCAATGACGGTGCGCGAAGTTGGAATCCCCGCGTTCTATTTCACCGTCACATTTGGCGAGCGTTTAACAACATCATCATTTAATTCAATGCCAATCCCAGGCAAATCTGGTACTTTAAAAACACCGTTTTCGGGTTGATAATCTTGTATGCAGAGTTCTCTGTTCCACGATTTTATTGCGTAAGTGTGGTGTTCATGAATTAAGAAGTTAGGGATTGCCGCTTCCAGTTGCAAAGACGCAGCAGTTGCTACTGGACCACCACAAACGTGCGCTTGAATCCTAATGTCATAGACATCTGCATAATCACACACTTTTTTCGTCTCAGTAAACCCGCCGCTTAGTCCCACATCCGGTTGATAAACGTCAATGCTTTGATCTTCGAAATATTGACGAGCATCCCAGCGATGATAGAGCCGCTCACCAGCAGCGATGGGGACCCTCACGTTTTGCGCGACCTTTTTGTGGATCGCCGAATTTAGATAATTCACGGGCTCTTCAAACATCATACACCCAACATCTTCAATGACTTCACCCATCTGAATAGCAGAAGCGCATCCCATTAACGAGTGCGCTTCAAATATTATGTCTACATCTTCTCCAACTGCGTCCCTTATTGCCCAGAGGCGATCACCAAACAGTTTCATTTGTTTTGGAGTAAATAGTTTGGTTCGGTCAAAGCTTGAATCGCCATTTTCATCATAGACAATGGGATCAACCTTAACTGCATCATATCCCTCTGCAAGTGCCTTTTCTGCAGCGCTTGCATAATCAGCAGGTGAAAGCATTTTCACGCAGTCTTTGTCCCAATCGAACTGTAATTGACTGGCGTAGGTGCGTAAATTGTCATTAGTTTTACCGCCGAGAAGCTGGTAAACGGGTAAATTTAGCGCTTTACCTTTTATATCCCATAATGCTGTATCAATAGCGCTCATTGCTGAATAAATAACAGGTCCTCCACCAAGCCCCCAAAAACTCTCTCGCAACATTTGTGACCAAAGGTATTCTGTTTTGAAAGGGTCAAACCCAATCAATAATGATTCTGCAATTTCTTTAATCATCGCCGCTGCCGCACTATGCCCCCAATCGTAGGCAAGCCCGGCTTCACCTACACCTGTAATTCCTTCATCGGTAGTCAGCCTAACAAATACAGGGTTCCAAGGTGGTCGCTCCGGACAATGAATATCAAATATTTCAACTTGTACTATTTTCATTTTATCTCTATTGGTCAAAATCTGGAAAAACGCGTTTTACGCGACGTAGCATTGCAGGCCAAGTTTTTTGTCCACCGGTTTGGCCCGTGTGCACAATCGAAGCCTGCGCTTTAATACCGTCTATAATGCGCTGGTCAACGGAAATTTTTATATCACTACTTCTTTGCATCTTCACTTGAATTTCGCATGCCATGATAAGGTCGTACATATGCATAAAAGCATCACCGATAGTCACACCCATAGTCAATGCGCCATGATTTCTCAACAGCATAAAATTAGCGTTACCTAAGTCATCTTGAAGGCGTTTCTCTTCTGCCGGCTCAACTGCTAATCCTTCGTATTGATGATAAGACATGCTGGCGAGTGCAAACGCCGAATACTGAGAGTAGGGCTGTAGACCATTTTCAAGGCTTGCAATTGCGATAGCATCTGTATTGTGTAAATGAAAACAACACTGATCATCGGGGCGCGCTTTATGTACAGCACTGTGGATAGTAAAACCGGCTGGATTGATCCCAAACGGGGTATTCTTATCAATAACGTTTCCGTCGATATCAATTTTTACTAAATTAGACGCGGTGACCTCTTCAAACGTTAACCCAAATGCATTGATAAGCAAATCTTCTGTTCCCGGAATTCTTGCTGATATATGTGTATGGATTAAATCATCCCATCCATGCATCACCATTAATCTGTATGCCGCAGCGAGTTCAATACGTGTATGCCACTCTTGTTCGCTGACCGTGTCTTTACAATCGATCTGTGGAATCGAATAATCCATGCGTGTTCCGATAATGAAAATGAAGTGAAAGTGTGTATGTTAAGTATATTATGGTTTTAACTATTTTAATCGCAAAGCCTGAAAATATTTTGCCATTCTTTAATGTGTGCTGACATTACTTCTCGGTATTGCGCATGTTTTTCTGCGTTGTTATTGGATATGTATCTAATGTATTCATTTGGCAAATCAGACATTTTGATTAATTCGTCGAGTAATGGACCAATTTGGTAGTGATACTTATTAAGTTGACTAGCCACGGGTTGTACTTTTTCTGCGAAAAACATTTTAAAAATGTTTTGCATGATCTTGATATCGTCTCTTTGTTTTTTTGTCTCACACGTATTTGATAACTGATACTTTTGTAATAGCGGGGTGATTTGTGGCAAAGTTTCAATAAATAGATCCTGTGTATGCCACATATTAGCTACCAGTCGCGTGTTATCAAGCACCCGCAAATGTTCTTCCAAAAACGTTAATTCTAAATCATCCGCCGATGGCGCTTTTATTAGCGCACTTATAGCAAGTTTTGACTCAGGAAAACTATCCGCATTGGTGCCGCTTATAAATCCAGTCGGTAGACTGAACGCATTGTATGATTCGTCACTCTGCGTAATTAAGTTTGCGTAAACTAGAGGTAAATTGTTATTTTTTGTCTCCATCCAAGTGTTTAATTTTTCTCGCATTCTATGCGAAGGTTCGATTTGGTCAGCGCAATTTTTTAGCGCCGTTAGCAAAGCGCGTTCATAGGCAAATCGGACTGACGGCAACTGCGTTTTGCCCAAGGCGGTATTTCGTTCAGCAACGAGTTTTGTTAATTGGCACTGATCAAGAGAATAAAATTCTCTTAAATTGATTGAAACATCCGCGACATTTTGTCTGATTACGTGTTTGCGAGGCGCTGCAAGTTGCGGGATGTTGATATCAAGGTTATTTTCAATGCCAGTAAAACTTACCAGGCGATCGTTCATGTCTATCAGAGTGTTCTCTATAGCACCGTGTCTCGAACAGGACATGACCAACAGCAGCATTAGTGCAGCGAGAGAATATTTACCTTTCATAGTTTTTATTTTTATCTAACCTCTCTTTCACAGCATTGAACGTTTTTTCAGTCGATTCAGCTAGATAATTAACGGCAAACCAGTCTGGAATAATGCCATTAGGAGATGCGGACCCTCGATAACTCAATGAATAATATGCGGTACTTTTTTTAATCATTTTCCATTCGCCTGTCACATCAGTAATTCGTACGAATTTCTTATCGATATCAGTGTATGTGGATTGATCTGATAATCGTATAGATAAGCCATCTTCATTCAAATTAAATACTGTAAGCACGACCATATCTCGATTCTTGAACGGCCACTTTACATCCAGTTCCGTGCGAATAATCTGCACATTGTCTTTTTTACTTAAAATTTTCACGGTACGGCAGTGAGCTATCCATGAACAATCTGTATCTGACGCATTTACAAGCGTTAAAAACTCATGCGGCGTAAAGGATACATCCATGACAGCATGTACGTAATAAATATTGTCTTTTTTGCTAGTGGTCACAACGGGAAGATGTTGAAAACTGTCAGTCGCTTTTTCATTGGTATCGAATTTGTTTGCACTGACATTAGTTGCAAAGACACAGATGAATAATATAGAAACAAAAATAGTGTTATAACGCATTGCACTTGTGATTGTCATATCGTTATAATTCGCCCGCAATATGAAATGTTGTGTAGTTTCAAGAAAGTAGTACGTTCAAACCCACAAAAAATATCAAGTGGCACTTGGTAGGTGTCACCACTGGAAGGAAAATTATGCCTGTTATTACCCTCCCTGACGGCAGTCAGCGATCATTCGATAATTCCGTAAGTATATTAGACGTCGCTCAAGACATTGGCCCAGGCCTTGCGAAAGCGACGATCGCTGGAAAAATAAACGGCAAACTTGCCGATGCAGTAGACCTGATCTCAGAAGATTCAACATTGCAGATTATAACAGCAAGAGATGACGAAGGACTGGAAATAATCCGCCACAGCTGCGCGCATCTATTAGGCCATGCGATAAAACAACTATATCCAGACGTTAAAATGGCAATTGGCCCCACGATTGACAATGGCTTTTATTATGACGTAGATATGGAACATTCATTATCACCTGATGATCTAGCAGCACTGGAAAAGCGAATGTTGGCGTTGGCCAAAACAAACTACGACGTGATCAAGAAGGTTGTATCGTGGCAACAGGCCAGAGATACCTTTGAAACGAGGGGCGAGTCTTACAAAATTCAAATCTTAGATGAGAATATTGAAAAGGACGATAAACCCGGATTGTATCACCATGAAGAATATATCGACATGTGCCGTGGCCCTCATGTGCCTAATATGCGCTTCTGTCATCATTTTAAACTGATGAGCGTTGCCGGTGCTTTTTGGCGCGGTGACAGTAATAATAAAATGTTGCAACGCATATATGGCACTGCTTGGGGTGATAAAAAACAATTAAAGTCATACCTTCACCGGCTCCAAGAAGCCGAGAAGCGCGACCATCGAAAAATCGGAAAAGCACTCGATTTATGGCACTGGCAGGAAGAAGCACCGGGCATGGTGTTCTGGCACAATGATGGATGGACTATTTATAAGCAGCTCGAACAGTTTATGCGAGAAAAGCTGCATGAATATGGTTATGACGAAGTTAAAAGTCCACTTATTATGGACCGCAGCCTATGGGAACGATCGGGTCATTGGGACAAATATGCAGAAAACATGTTTACCACTGTATCCGAAAAGCACGAATTTGCGGTAAAACCGATGAATTGCCCAGGTAACGTGCAAATTTTTAATCAAGGATTAAAGTCCTACCGAGATTTACCGCTAAAAATGGCCGAATTCGGTATCGTCCACCGCAATGAACCATCCGGCGCTCTGCACGGATTAATGCGTGTTAGAAGCTTTACGCAAGATGATGCACACGTTTTTTGTACAGAAGAACAGATACTTGACGAGGTCAGTGATTGCATCAAGATGGTTTACGATACCTATCGTCCTTTTGGCTTTGAAAAAATTGAAGTGAAGCTATCCACACGCCCCGAACAACGTGTGGGTAGTGATGAAATCTGGGATAAATCAGAAAAAGCACTGGCAGATGCATTGGCTGCTGAAGGTATTGAGTTTGATTACCAACCGGGTGAAGGTGCGTTCTACGGACCGAAAATAGAATTTACCCTGTATGATTGTCTTGACCGAGCATGGCAGTGCGGCACAATTCAGCTGGATTTTTCAATGCCAGCGCGCCTGAATTCTTCGTATGTAGCCGAAGATGGAGAACGCAAAGTACCGGTCATGATCCACCGGGCAATTCTGGGTTCATTGGAACGCTTTATTGGTATCTTGACTGAAGAATATGCAGGCGCGTTTCCACTTTGGTTAGCACCGACACAATTGGTGGTCTCAAACATAACAGATAATCAATCTGACTATGTGGCTGACGTAGTCAAAGCATTACGAACAGCGGGTTTGAGAGTCAAAGGTGATGTTAGAAACGAGAAGATAGGATTCAAAATTCGCGAGCACACGCTAAAGAAGGTACCGTATTTGATAGTTGTTGGTGATAAGGAAAAAGAAAACGGGCAAGTTGCCGTTAGAACGCGCAAAGGAGTTGATTTAGGAACGATGTCAGTTGATGATTTAATCGAGCATCTAGATAATGAGGTAAAATCTAAAAAATTACCGTAGAAGATTCTGTGAAAATCAGTATAATGCCGCGTTTTACAGGCTATTTACATCTTACTTTTTCGTTAGCGTTAGAATGAAAACACGAGGTGTGGGGTAGTATGTTTTTTCTAGTTCTTGGAGGATTCGCATATTAAAGGCGGAGGCAATAACAAAGCGCAGAGCGATAAAGCTCGAATTAATGAAGAAATCACCGTTAAAGAAGTGCGGTTGATAGATGCATCTGGGGAACAAGTTGGCGTCGTTCCTATCTCCAGAGCATTAGCATCTGCCGAAGAAGCAGGTGTGGATTTGGTGGAGGTTAGTCCCAATGCAAATCCCCCCGTATGTAAAGTAATGAACTACGGGAAGTTCTTGTTTGAAAAAAGCAAAGCGCAAAAAGAACAACGGAAAAAACAAAAACAAATTCAGGTCAAGGAGATTAAATTTCGCCCTGGCACTGATGTTGGCGATTACCAGGTAAAACTGCGCAACCTGCGTCGCTTTCTCGAAGGTGGTGATAAAGCCAAAGTAACGATTCGTTTTAGAGGTCGTGAAATGGCGCACCAAGATATTGGTATTGATTTGCTCACTAGGGTAAAGGACGATTTGCAAGATATAGCGCTAGTCGAATCATTCCCTAGCAGAGTTGAAGCTCGCCAAATGATCATGGTGCTCGCCCCCACTAAAAAGTAGTTGGGTCTAAAGTAAGTCTGGTCTGCACAACCAAACTTCACCTTACTAATTGTTAAATCACTAGTAGGCTTGTACCTATTAGAAAAAAAATGCGGAGTTTTAGCAATGCCTAAAATGAAAACAAATAGCGGAGCATTAAAACGCTTTCGCAAAACTGGCTCTGGTCGTTTTAAGAGCAAACAATCGCACTTGCGTCATATCTTGACCAAGAAAAGCACTAAGCGTAAACGTCACTTACGTGGTAAAAAGCTGGTTCATGAAAATGATACCGCGCTTATACAACGTATGTTGCCGTATGTGTAATTGTTTGGAGGATTTAAAATATGGCTAGAGTAAAACGCGGCACGATTGCACGTGCTCGTCACAAAAAAGTTTTAAAACAAGCTAAAGGTTATTACGGTGCTAGAAGTCGCGTATATCGCGTTGCCGTCCAAGCTGTTACAAAGGCGGGTCAATACGCTTACAGAGACCGTCGCCAGCGTAAACGCCAGTTTCGCCAATTGTGGATCGCGAGAATTAATGCCGCTGCACGTCAAAACGGTATGAGTTATTCTCGATTCATCAACGGGCTGAAAAAGGCTTCAGTCGAAATCGATCGAAAGATTTTATCTGATATTGCGGTTCATGATAAATCAGCCTTTGCAGCATTGGTTGAAGAGGCAAAAGGCGCATTGTCGTAAGGCGATGTAAAATATATTTAAGCTCTTGAAAAAGGCGAGCAGGATGCTCGCTTTTTTTATTTATTCTGTCCTGTGTTTTTATAACCCAGCGCCAGAGATGAATATTACTAGAGTTCGGTTAATTAGTGGTTATACTGCACTTAACAATAACAAAATCATTTTAAATTATATATTTAAGTCTAATTCACAGGTCAATACCGCTAATTTTATGTAGAATACCTGCCACTAAGGTACCGTTAGAAACGTTTAAACTTAACTAAAAACTGAGCACACTTCTCGAACATATTATTCGAGTGTTACGTGATGAGGAAACAATGCAGCTTGAAGAACTAACAAAAGAAGCACAACTTGCTGTAGATTCTGCTGACAGCCCGTCAGAGTTAGATGCAGTACGAATAAATTTTCTGGGCAAAAAGGGAAAGATTACTGGCTTAATGAAAGGGTTAGGGCAACTAACGCCGGAAGAGAGACCTATTGTTGGACAGAAAATAAATGATGTTAAACAGCAAGTCCAAGGGTGGATTACAACAAAACTCGCCCATTTAAAGCAAGCGGAATTGGATGCTAAGCTTGCAAAAGAATCCATTGATATCACGCTCCCAGCACGAACTGTCTACGCGGGTAATCTGCATCCTGTTCATCGCACCATTGAGCGTATTAAAAAGTTTTTTGGCGATATTGGATTTGAAGTAAAAACCGGTCCTGAAATAGAGGATGGCTTTCACAATTTCGATGCGTTAAATATTCCCAAAAACCATCCAGCTAGAGCCGATCACGATACGTTTTATTTCAATCCAAACGTGATGCTAAGGACGCAAACATCTGGTGTACAAATTCGCACGATGGAAACCGAAAAGCCACCCTTGCGAATCATTTCACCTGGACGCGTATACCGCAACGATTACGATCAGACGCATACACCGATGTTTCACCAGGTCGAAGGTCTGATGGTGGGAGAAAACGTGAGCTTTTCTGAGTTACGCGGAATTTTGTATGATTTTCTACATCACTTTTTTGAAGAAGACTTGGAGATACGCTTTCGCCCTTCTTATTTTCCGTTTACAGAACCGTCTGCAGAAGTTGACGTCATGGGTAAAAATGGTAAATGGTTAGAGGTTTTGGGATGTGGAATGGTACACCCAAATGTACTCAAAGCTGTCAACATAGATCCTGAACAATACACAGGTTTCGCATTTGGTATGGGCGTTGAGCGACTGACCATGTTGCGATACAACGTCAACGATCTGCGCGCATTTTTTGAAAATGACGTGCGTTTTCTAAAGCAGTTTAAATAGCAGAGTAATAAATGAAATTCAGTGAATCGTGGTTAAGAGAATGGGTTAACCCTGCATTGGACAATAATGAGCTTTGTGAAAAGCTTTCTATGGCAGGACTAGAAGTTGATGGCGTTGAACCCGTTGCCGAATCATTTAGTGGCGTTATTGTTGGGCACGTAGTTGAGTGCAATCAACACCCCGACGCCGATAAATTACAAGTGACCAAAGTTGATGTAGGTGAATCTGAACATCTCGACATCGTCTGCGGTGCGCCTAATTGTAGAAAAGGGCTTAAAGTTGCAGTCGCAGTCGTTGGCGCCGTTCTACCCGGTAATTTTAAAATAAAAAAAGCAAAGCTAAGAGGGCAACCATCATTTGGCATGTTGTGTAGTTTTTCAGAACTTGGTATGGGAGACGACCACAGCGGCATAATTGAACTTGATGATAATGCTCCGGTAGGACAGGATTTAAGGGAATATTTATTACTGAATGACAACATTATCGAAATAGATTTGACGCCAAATCGTGCGGATTGTCTGGGCATTAAAGGCGTAGCGCGCGAACTCGGAGTACTAACACAAACAAAGGTTAACACGCCAGATGTCAAACAATCGCACGCAACTATCAATTCTGCAAGGAGTATTCACTTAGAAGCACCTGCTGCTTGTCCTAGATATTTAGGGCGACTGATTAAGAATGTCGATTTATCAAAACAAAGCCCGCTTTGGCTCAAAGAGAAGCTGAGAAGAGGAGGGGTTCGCAGTATCGATCCGGTCGTAGATGTGACAAATAATGTTCTCTTAGAACTAGGGCACCCGATGCATGCCTTCGACAATGATAAGCTGGTAGGTGATATCCACGTACGATTACCTCAAAAAGGTGAAAAAATCACATTACTCGACGAGTCAAACGTCGACATCCTATCTGATACACTGGTAATTGCAGATGACGTCAAGCCACTTGCGCTGGCCGGTATCTTCGGTGGGCTCGATTCTGGCGTGACAGCGTCCACGTCCAATATATTCCTCGAATCAGCATTTTTCTCACCAGATCTCATGTTGGGTAAGGCGCGCGCTTATGGTTTGCATACAGATGCGTCACATCGTTATGAACGTGGAGTAGACTTTAGTTTACAACGTGAAGCAATGGAAAGAGCAACTTCCCTGCTTGTCGATATTGTCGGTGGTGAAATAGGTGATATTGTCGAAGCTGTGGCGTCTGAATATCTGCCTCATAGAGAGCGTGTTGAGTTGAGGCGTGAGCGTCTTGATCAACTACTTGGCCTTCACATACCAGACGATCGCGTGATTGATATTCTGTATCGACTCGGACTAAACCCAGAAAAATCCGATTCCGGCTGGACGACGATTGCGCCGCCATTTAGGTTTGATATAGCAATAGAAGAAGACTTAATAGAGGAAGTTGCAAGAGTCTTTGGCTATAACAATATTCCAACCATTGCGCCCCAAGCGCCACTGAAAATGCTTCCAAGTAAGGAATCAAGCGTTAGTCATGCAAAATATTGCGACTTTTTGTTGGCACAAGGATTTAATGAAGCGATCACATATTCTTTTGTTGATCCTGAAATTCAAAAAGCGCTATTCCCAGAGCATGATGCTCTAACATTACCGCATCCAATTTCCGTTGATATGTCAGTTATGCGAATAAGCATACTGACAGGATTACTACAGACAGTTGCGTATAACCAAAAACGCAAGGTTCAAAATGTTAAACTGTTCGAAAACGGACTGGTTTTCATTCCCGACGATAGCGTCGAAACAGGCGTTCATCAATATCCTATGCTAGCCGGCGTGCTGGCAGGTGACAACCATAAGGAGCACTGGAATAAGGAAAACCGTGGACTTGATTTCTACGACGTTAAAGGCGTTGTTGATGGTATCTTATTTGAAGCGGGTATTGATGAGAATGTGACTTATCGACGGTCAAAATCCGCTCTGCTTCATCCTGGACAAGGTGCAGATATCTTTGTTGATGATCAAAAGATTGGCATGCTTGGCGCAGTTCATCCATCTCAATTTAAACGTCTTGGCGTATCCGGAAATATATTTGTATTTGAGTTAATCCTTTCTGCATTGACGTCACGTAGTATCCCGAGTGCCCAACCTATTTCTAAATATCCAGTCAACCGTAGAGACTTAGCTTTTGTCGTTGATGAACACTTAGAATTAGATAAACTGTTAAAAAGTATAAAAAAAATTGGCATATCTGAAATAGTTGACATAAACTTATTTGACGTGTACCAAGGTCAAGGCGTAGTTGAAGGCAAGAAAAGTCTTGCACTATCACTTTGGTTACAAAGCAATGAAAAAACACTAGAAGACGACGAAATGCAAGCTACTGTTAGCGCAGTCATTCAGCATTTAGAGCATGAGTTTGAAGCAACATTGAGAGATTAAACATATGGCACTTACCAAGGCGGAAATGTCTGAACATCTTGTTGAGAAGCTTGGCGTTAATAAAAAAGAAGCAAAAGACCTTGTTGAGTTGTTTTTTGAAGAAATAAAGTTGTGTTTAGAATCTGGAGAGCAAGTTAAGCTCTCAGGATTTGGTAATTTTGACCTGAGAATTAAAAATGAGCGTCCCGGTCGGAACCCAAAAACGGGTGAAGATATTCCAATCAAAGCTAGGCGGGTAGTGACTTTCCGTCCAGGCCAAAAGCTTAAGAGCCGAGTTGAAAATATTTCAAAAAGTTGAACAACAACGTGGTTAAGATTTTTACAAAAAGCGCACTACTAATCTGCGCTTTTTTTATGCTTGTAGGCTGTCAAAAAGAGCATGTTGAGCAAGTTGTTCACAAAAACAATGATACTCAAGGGGCACCGCTTTTAACGTTGTCTGAGTTGCTTTCCGCTTCTGATATTCAATCTTCCTTATCTGAACTTGCGTTGGAAAAAGATAGAGAAGGGTTGCTAGTTGTCCAGTCGATGCTGCTTGAAGCGGCAGCAGAAGTCAGACTTGATGAAAAAGAACTTGCATTGATAAGCGGAGAAAATGGCATTGTTTTTCTAGAGTTTCAGGGTATGCGGATCAATTTTAACAATGAATTTGAACGTGCATTTTTTTCGTTTGGGGATATTGAATCAGTGTACTCGCGTTATCCCGCATTCGTAGAGCTAAAAGCGAGAACGCAAACGCTGGTTGAAAACCGAGATGCGCTTGTTGACACGATTAGAAATGACTTGGAAGCAAACGGTACAGACACAGAAACGTCATTAAATGAAGCTCGTAACATTTGGCGGCAACTAATGGCTGAGCAAGGGTTGGAAAGCATCTCAATCTAAGGTTGTAGTTTGAGGACGTATAAGAGTTCACCGGGTAAAAGCGCTGTTTTGTGATTGTCTACATATTCTCTATATCCAACTTTATAATATTCAGATAGTGGATGCATTGATTGTCCACCTGGTACAGTTAAGATTGCGTTCTCAAGGTTTCCTGGCTGTGCAAAGAGTCGTTGAGAAGCGCCAAAGCGTTTTGACTGTACTGCCGGCATATATGAATCACCAAAGCCTTGCGAAACTGGCATATTCAAGTACTTTCCAAGAGGCCCTAAAGCACCAGCTAGCGGGTGGGTGATTGTTAGCGCATTTACATTCCCCCACGAAATTGATTCAAAGTTCGTTTCTCCATCAGCAAACTGATTAAATAGTAAATCACGCGCGGTTTTGTAACTGTGTTCAATCAGTGCGTCGAAGCTTTGATGTTTAGGGTCTAACCAAGTATCGGGTTTTTGTTCTAGGATTTGCCATATAGCAGGCTCTATCGAGCGCCATAGAGCCGATGTCGATATCTCTTTAGCAGCTAAAAACGTGTTGAGTGGTTCTAGCAATTGAGTGATTAGTTGATTGCGAAACCGTCTCACCAGTGAGTACCCAATCGAATCTGGACATGCGCAGGCTCTCCATTCTTGCAGATGAGAAATATCTTCCGCATAAAGCGCTGGCTTTTGCATTAATGTCGATAACAAGAGTTCATGCCAAGGGGCTAAATAAAGCGCTCGATTATCCAACTGGAGATCATAAAAAGTCTGTTCATCAAATGACACTGTATCCATCAAGCTGTCTGCGATTTGTTTTTGCCGCACGCCAAGCGCATAGCCGCCGTTACCATAGCGAGATAAGTCATTTGCACTGACCATTCGTGCATTGGCACTCCAAATTCGACCGTGATTAGGATTCACCACATTTGCTGGGGCCTTTTCTGATACCCTCCAGTTAGCTGCATCAAACATTTCTTGTTCCATTGCAGTGTTAGTTGGATTGGTACGAGAGGTGATTGCACCTGTTAGCTGCCATCCTGCATTCCCTTTTGCATCAGCAATTACCATATTCTGAACTGGGACACGAATAGATTTTGCGTGTTCTAGCGCTTCTTCATATCGCTTAAAATGAGGTAACCAGCCTAATTGAAGATTTATTGCATATGGCTCGTGTGCTACCCACTTTAACGCGAGGGCACTATCATCAATGTACTTAACTGGCCCAATAGTGGTCATTGGTATTTCGTATAGATAAGGATCTTTATCTTTAACGATGATGATTTCACTGCGTGTTTCGATAGGATGCTTGGGATCAAGCGCGACCCAATCGACATTATCAATCCCTGAATTAGTAAATCCCCACGCAATATTTTCAGTCGCACCAACCACGATTAGCGGGGTACCGGGTAACGATAAACCCGTCACGGTAATATCTTCATCGTCATAGAAATAATTTAATTGTGTGCGATACCACAGCGTAGGTACGTTTAAACCTAGGTGCATATCATTGGCTAATATCGCACCACGGCCGTTATAACTCAGCTCACCACTCACTACCCAGTTGTTACTTCCTATATCTTTTGGTTCTTCAAACATGAAATCGTTAGTTTCAACGTCAATGTGCATCACATAATCGTCACCATCATAAGGATTAGCAACGCTTGTCTGTGTGGACGTTAAAAGGTGTGAGATATCGGGTATTTCGAGCTCAACGGGCGGAACAACGCTAAAGTCCATTGTTGCCTGAAACGGGCTGGGCTGTGTGAGAAACGCTAAGACATCTTTGCCAGCATAATACTCAATGCCAGTAAAATTAAAGTCTCTTTCGACTTGACTAAGCTGTAAATCAATATACATCGAAAAGGTTGCCAAAATCGTGTCTTCTGGTACCCAGGGTTTAAAAGATGTTTGCGTTATCAAGTATTCAAAAGTTGGAACCGTTTGTTCGGCAACATATGCATTCACACCTGCCGTATATGCATTAAGTATTGCTAGCTGCTCTCTTGGCAATTGCAGAACAATTAACTCTGCACGTTTTCTAAATTGATGAAACCGATGTTTTTTATCGTTATTCAGCGCAATGCTGCCGAACAATTCAGATAACTCACCGGCTGCATTCCTGCGCAATAGGTCCATCTGAAAAAGCCTGTCCTGGGCATGTGCATATCCAAGTGCAAAAGACGCGTCCTGCATGGTTTCGGCTTGTACAACAGCAGTGCCTTGAGAGTCTCTTGAAAGTGTGACTGGGGCTTCAATTTCGAGGTTTCGAAGTTCTCCATTTAGCGTTGGCAGGCTGGCTGATAATACAAAATAAGCAGTTCCCAGCAAAACAATGGCAAGCGCTACTAAAACTACAATAGTAATTTTTAAGGCCTTCATTGTGTGACCTTTATATCATTCACTTTGCTTAGGTAATTAAGAAACCGCGCAGTCGTGAAGAAAAAATCAGACAACCGATTAGTAAATTGCATGGCAATTGGGTTGATCTCTCTATCATTACCTAATGCAACGAGTGTGCGTTCTGCACGTCTGGTTATGGTTCTACAAACATGCGCTTGAGAAGCAGGGATACTGCCGCCTGGTAGAATGAAACTGGTTTGAGCCGGTAGCTCTGCTGTCATCAGATCGATCCAAGTTTCCAATGTTTTTGATATGTCTTCTGAAAGGTTATCGTCGTCAGACATTGCAAACCCAATAGCAAACAAGGTGTTTTGGATCCAGCCTAGGTCAATAGGATAGGGAAGTGTGATGTTGTGTTCGTTAATGAAAGCATGCAACAACCCTATTTGTGAGTTTAATTCATCTAAATTGCCATAATTGTCTAACAATATGTCGTCTTTAGACAGACGTAACACTTCTTTGGAATATACTTGCGTGGTCCCTCTGTCACCTGTCTTTGTGTATATTTTCATTAATGCTCCAGGCGTTTTTCTGAATTACGACTCATCAATTGCGCTAGGATCATACCGCTCTAATCTTATGATCATGCCAAATGCCGGATGGTCAAAATAATGTATTTGTTTACTTATAATTCTTCTGCGCTGTTCAAAAGGAAAAGACTGTATCTCTGTCATACCATTATCATTAACAGAAATTTGATGATGTAATATGTCGGCGTCAACGTGTAGGTAAGGGATACGATTGATATTTTGTAGGTACACTTTTATTCTGCCCTCTATTTCAAACACTCGATCTGTTTCACTCAGAGGTTGAACTTCGGCAGATAACGTGGACTGTGTGGCTTTATCATCCCAATTACGCGTTGATTGATTCGCAATATCATCTTCTAATGCATTCAACACAGCAGCGAATGAGTCTCTGGGCCCGATTGAATGTCGAGATATGGTTTGTTTGCTTACCATGTCCGCTTGACGCTGCGGAAGTATAAGTTTATCACCCGCTTTCAGCGCAAAGAATTCAGCACGGTTTTCACCAAATACTACATTTTGTCGCCAAACAGTATGCAATAGTGGTTGAATATCTCGTCTTGCAAATAACAATTCAGCGAATTCTCCAAGCCGCAAATAGTCTGACGACACGATTTGCTCTTTGCCTTTAACGTAACCCTGATTAGCACCAATGACGTCATCAGTGAACTGTAAAGGCACTTTTTTAGAAAATTGAGGTAACGCATGATTGACGCAGCTTAATGAAGTATCAAATGCATGCTTATCAAACGTGGGTAGAGGTGAAACAGGCAAATTTCGTTGGATAGTGATTTTAGGCTCTACCAATAGAAGCGAAGCAAATACATCATCTACCCCCGTGCTTTGTACGGCATTTTCATTAGGATCACACGATGGCAGCGAACGTCTAATTGCCAATAACGCATCTGAGTATCGTGATAATGATAATGACATCAAATCTCGCTGTGCTGCGTGCTCAAACTCGTCCGATGCATTTGCAAAATTCTCATCGATTTGAGTATTGAGCACACGTTTAAATAGAATTATCTCAACATCGAACCACCAGTCTTGCGATTGTTGTGCAGATGCTGGAAGCACAATTGCACACCAAACAGTGAGAATAATGGAAAATCTACACAACCATTTTGGTTTCATAAGATGCCTTTGAAAAATTGGAAACAAGTTCTTCCACAAATGCCAAACGGTCAGCATTTTCAGCCAACGCTTTGGTTACGCGTAATTTTAGCGGACCATCAAATCTAAACGTTTTCGGTTTTTGTTGAATCAATTGAATGATATAGCCAGGATCAATCGTCGTAATTTGCGTTATCTCAATGCTACCACCTAATTCGTTGAATTCCAGCTTTGCTATTCCAAGCTTCTCAGCATCCAGCTTTAACTGCGTTATACGCACCAAAAATTTTGTTGGTTGTGGTAACAATCCAAATCGATCGATAAGCTCAATTTGAAACTCGTTGATTTCATCGTGCTGTTTACAATTTGCAAGCTTTTTATACATGCTCAATCGAATATGCACATCGGGGATATAAGTATCAGGGATAAGTGCAGGTAATCTTAAATCTACATCAACCTGTGTATGCAAGGTGTCGGTCAAGCTTGGTTCTTTGCCTTCTCTTAGCGCATCAACCGCCAGTTCAAGCATCTCCATATACAGTGTAAAACCGATCGAATTGATTTGGCCAGACTGTTCATCGCCGAGCAATTCGCCTGCACCTCGAATTTCCAGGTCATGCGTAGCTAAGGCAAAACCTGCACCAAGACCTTCAAGCGATGCGATAGCCTCTAGTCTTTTTGCAGCGTCTTTTGTCATGCGTTTTGGATGCGGCGTGAGCAAATATGCATATGCCTGATGATGAGAACGCCCGACGCGCCCTCTGAGCTGGTGCATTTGCGCGAGCCCTAAATGATCGGCGCGATCCATGATAATTGTATTGGCGGTTGGAATATCAATACCAGTTTCAATAATCGTTGAACATACCAGTACATTATAGCGTTGATGATAAAAGTCATTCATCACGCTTTCCAATTCACGCTCCTTCATCTGGCCATGGCCAATGGCAATTCGCGCTTCCGGCACAATTTCCTCAATTTGAGCTGCTGTTTTTTCAATTGTTTTGACTTCATTGTGTAAAAAATACACCTGTCCACCACGCATAATTTCGCGCATGATAGCTTCGCGGATGATGTCATCACCTTTTTGCAGAACAAATGTCTTTATTGCCAGTCTTTTTGCAGGAGGTGTAGCAATGATCGATAAATCTCGCATGCCGCTCATCGCCATATTTAATGTTCGAGGAATAGGTGTGGCGGTAAGCGAGAGAATATCCACATCGGCCCTGAGCGATTTAAATGTTTCTTTTTGACGTACGCCGAATCTGTGTTCCTCGTCGATTATGACTAGCCCTAGATCGTGAAACTTAACATCCTTTTGAATCAAGCGATGTGTACCCACTACTATATCGACACCTCCTTTTTCCATTTTTTGAAATATCGCTTTTTGATCTTTGGCACTTACAAATCTCGATACGACTTCAATTCGCAACGCGAATCCATTAAATCGGTTAATAAAATTATCATAATGCTGCTGTGCAAGCAGTGTAGTTGGGACCAAAATGGCGACTTGTTTATTACAACTTGCAGCAATAAAGGCTGCGCGCATAGCAACCTCAGTCTTTCCAAATCCGACATCACCACATACCAGCCTGTCCATTGATTTAGGCGACCCCATGTCATTAACTACCGCGTTGATAGCTTTTTCTTGATCGGCGGTTTCAGGGTAGGGAAAACTGTTTTTGAAAAGTGTGTATTCCTGCCAGTCAAGTGGATAGGCAAATCCTTGCTTAGCTGCGCGCTTTGCGTATATATCTAACAACTGAGCAGCGACATCACGGACTTTTTCAGCCGCTTTTTTCTTTGCTTTACTCCACGTTTCATTGCCTAAATGATGTAACGGAGCATGCTCAGGCTGACCACCGCTGTAACGACTTATCAAATGCAGTGACGCCACGGGCACATAGAGTTTTGCGCTTTTTGCATACTCAATACACAAGAATTCTGTTGTTACGCCACCGGCTGACAGCGTCTGCATGCCCGAAAAGCGGCCAACACCATGTTCGATATGTACAACAGGAGAGCCTTCTGAAAGCTCAGCGAGGTTTCTGATAATCGCACTTTCGTCAACACTTTGTTGTCGTTTAATAGCTCTTCGCTTTGCTACAGTTTGTCCAAACAGTTGTTTTTCGGTCACCACGATTAGCGGATTGTGTTTGTCTCTGCACACGAAACTGTCTTCCAACACGCCTACAGTTAAAAATACGCTATTTTTGTCCGTTGACAGTTCGGGATATTGGCAAAGATGGCTTATTGAAGATTCGATGACTTCAATGTTTGCTTTGAGCAAAATATCCTTGAGTGATTCTTTGTGACCTTCAGACTCGGCAACAAAAAACGTGCAAGCTGATGAGTCGTTGATTAAATTCTGCAGTTTTGCATAGGGCACTTTAGTTTTTAATTCAATTGTTATGTCATCAATCTGTTCACACTTAAAATCACAAAACCCTTTTGCAGCGGTGCCCTTTTTGTGCGTAATACTGATTCTAGAAAATTGCTTTAAATGCTTAAACAACTGTTCCTTATCAATGAATAATTCTGGGGGCGACAATAATGGTCTTACAAGATTGCCAGAATATTGCTGGTGACGCGCATCAATATCCATCCATGTATTATCGATTTGCGTTTGTAAATCTTCTTGCATGATTAGAATTGTATCTTCATGAAAGTAATCAAACACCGTCGCAGTGTTCTCAAAGAACAAGGGTAAATAGTACTCTATGCCACCCGGCAAGCTGCCTCTAGTGACTTGATTCAATATGTCATCTTGATTGCCTGTATTTGAATTTGGGAAGCGTTCGATGAAATTGAGTTTGAATTGATTGATACCAGCCTTATCTGTCGGAAATTCGTGAGCAGGAAGTAATTTAAGGTTTTTTATACGTTCTAAACTTCGCTGGTTGCCAGGGTCAAAAAAGTGTAATTCGTCTATTTCGTCGTCAAATAAGTCAATCCTTACTGGACGTTGACTGCCCATTGGGAATAAATCAATGATTGAGCCTCTCACGCTGAATTCGCTGTGATTCATGACTTGACTCACATGCAGATAACCAAAATCCTCAAGGGTGCGCCTGAATGCTGTAATGTCGAGCTTATCACCGGTGTTAAACTCAACAAGATGTTGACCAATATACGATTTGGGTGCAAGTTTTTGAAGTGCCGTATACAGCGGTACTAAAAACACACCTTGTCGATTTTTTGTTAGCAAAGAAATCGTTTCTAAGCGCGTTGACACGACATCTTGATGTGGACTAAAAGCATCATAGGGTAGAGTTTGCCAGTCTGGGAACAAGTGGACGTTAATTTGCTGGCTAGCTACGACAGATTCGATTTCTTTTTGTAATTGATATGCACTCGCAGTATCAGGTGTGATGACGACAAGCGAACCATTGTGAAGCTTACTTGCATTGGCAATTGCAATCGCGAGTGAAGCGCCATATAAGCTTGTCCATTTAATGTGATCTTTCGATTGCGCAGTGTTAACAACTGGCAATCTAGGCTGTAACAGGCTCATGATTAGGAATTTTTCTGTATTCTGAGTTGTTTAGTTTGTAGATGTAAGCTGGCTCTGACCAAAAGCTCTTGGTCTTGCTCTCTGATATGAGTGAAATAATAGTCTACTAAATAGCGATCTTCTATTTTTTTACAATTAATGGCCTCGGCGTACGTGTAAACAGCTGCAGCTTCATCTTCTAAAAACAGCTTAGCTTCAACACACTCGCCAAGGTTCACCTGTGTCGATGAGTACACACTCAATCCACCGCCACCAAACTTTTGTGTTGTTGCCCTAAATTCTTCATTATCTTGTTGCTGCAGAATATAAGACATCATTAAGTCCATCTTTCGGGCCTGTAATTGAAGGTAGTCGATTAATTCTTCGAATTTTTCACCCATATTACGAAAAGGCCTCAGTGCCTGAGATTCAATTTCTGACATTTCTGCACTAATTCTAAAAGCATATGGCATGCTTTGTTCGAACGTTTTCATATCGATATTGGTTGCGTCGGATGTTATGGGGACAATATTAATGGTTATAGGATGTTCAATGAGAAAAAATGATGAAAATTTTTCGCGTTTCACGTCTAGGGTATCATTATCACTCAAAAGCATTTCCTGTTGTTGTTATTTTGGCGCATACTTCGCTATTAATAATAGTACACTTTCGTGCTTTCCCCTTAAAGTAGAAATTAACCCAGAAAAGTTTTAAGAGAAAAACTCATAAAGGACAATGTAATGCACCTTTCTCAGTTTGTTGCGATGCGTTATCTGCGTGCCAATAGTAAACGCAGTTTTGTTGCCTTTATTAATCTGTTTTCCATTGCCGGTATAGCGTTGGGAATTGCTGCGCTTATTATCGTACTCTCTGTGATGAATGGACTTGAAAACCAATTAAAGCAAAGAGTGCTTGGTATATTACCTCACGCAATTATTTACGCGCCAAATCATGAAGATACTGATCGTTTAAGCACTGATAAACTCGACGAATATGCGCCTGATGATCCACACCGACTTGGCATCATTCGAATGTCAGACTATGTAGAATCCGAAGTCATGGTGCAGTCAAGGGATGAGCTTAGAGGTCTTCTCCTTCAAGGTATTGACCCACAAGTAGAAGATGATATTTCCATCATTTCAACAAAAATGGTGTCGGGCAGTTTTACAAGTATTGGCATAAATCAGTTCAATGTATTGATTGGAAACGCGCTAGCATCGCAAATGCGTCTTAACATCGGCGATAAAATCCGCATTATCAGCCCTCAGACATCCGTTTACTCACCATTTGGACAGGTACCAAGTCAACGATTGTTTACCGTTTCAGGGATATTTAACCTTGTGTCTGAGATGGATGATAAAGTGATCATTTCAAATGTTCGAGATGTTGCTAGACTGATGCGCATAGATAAGTCAGCAAGTTATGACACTCGAATATTTTTACAAGATGCTTTCGACATACAACCATTAGTTGAACAACTCGAGCGAGATGAATTTTCCTACCAGACTTGGCAAAAGAGGCAAGGTGCGCTCTTTGAAGCTGTTAATATGGAAAAGAACATGATGGCACTTATGTTATTTTTAGTGATCTTGGTTGCAGGTTTTAATGTTGTATCTGCATTAGTTATGGTTGTTGCAGAAAAAACTAGCGATATTGCAATACTGCAAACACAAGGAATGATGCCAATGCAAATAAGAGCAATATTCTTCTTTAATGGGATCTATAATGCTTTAGTTGGCGTGTTTATTGGTGGATTGCTAGGGAGCCTTGGGGTGATTACCCTGAATCCAATACTCAGACTAATGGGCTCAAGTCTAGCTTTCGGTGAAAATGGCAATGGATTACCAATATTAACAGATTATACTCAAATAATAATAATCATGGCGGTTACCATCTTACTGTGTGCAATAGCTTCATTTTACCCAGCGATTAAAGCCTCTAAGGTCTTACCCGCAAGAGGATTGACAAACGAATGATTCTTTTAACGACAATGCCTTTTTCCAAAATGTGGATGTTGAATTGTCGAAACGCAGTAAATGGCATGACACCAATACAAAAAAGGTATTAGTCCCAATGGAAAAAGTGTTTTTAGATTCAAGCGACTTACTAAGAGATTCATTTTTGCTAGCTGCAAAAGTGTTTGGAGATGGTTTTCTACCCGATTTTATTGTCGGAATATGGCGAGGTGGAGCGCCTATTGGCATTGCTGTTCAGGAGTATTTTGAGTTTAAGAATATTCCTACAGACCATATCTCTGTGCGCACGTCATCCTACTATGCTATCAATCAACAAAGCAAAGAAATAAAGGTGCACGGCCTGCACTATTTAGTTGAAAACATGAACGCGCAGGATAAACTTTTGATTGTCGACGATGTATTTGACTCGGGCAGAAGTGTCGATGCGTTAATCAAGCAACTTCAAATATTAATGCGATTAAATGTCCCGACCGAAATCCGAATCGCCACCCCTTGGTTTAAACCCAAAAACAACAAAACATCTCTAACACCCGATTATTTTATTCACGAAAGCGATGAATGGCTGGTATTTCCACACGAGTTGTCTGGGTTAACCGACGATGAAATTAGGAAGGGCAAGTCGGAATTATCTGAAATTATGGATATCCTTGTCAAAAAGTAATTTGCACTTGTTTATTTTCCGTCAAGATAAAACTTATCACTGTAGGTGTATAGCCATTGCGGTTTATACACCACCAAACACGTAACAACCATTCCGTTAAAAAATGCTTCTTGAAACATCAACAGCCAAACAAGCATTATATAACCTTCATAAATTATGTCCCACGTGTATAAATTTGAGTAGTAGTAGAATGCGCTCATTAGCAACATCTTGATTGCAATAGATACTGCGCCTGGGAAAAAGCCACATGCAAAAATATAGGTAAACAGGTGCTTAGGCATCTTATGAAACGTAATGATATAAACGGTGTAGCTGAATAAAATTGGCGCTAGTGTACCTAAGAGACCAACGACGCCAAAATTTGCCATCGATTCACCTTCGAGCAGCGTAGTTGCCAGTAGAACAAAAAAGCTTGTGATTATGGCCCAGCGAAAACCCAAAATTAGGGTAAATGCGGTTAACCCCAGAAACTGCAATACCATACCTTCGTGAATGGATACTCTGAACAGCCACAAAACAAACAGCGCTGTGGCTGCACCAAAAACTCTATGCTGTAGCTGTTTGTTGGAAAGTACACTGGCAAAATCTGTATTTTTTACAACCGCCAGAAATACTAGAAGATAGGCACCCAGTGAAAGCAGTTGAAACGCCGTCATATTCGTTTATGAATCCCCAAAAGTTGTCCATATCGGCGCATGGTCGGAAGGTTTTTCCATTGACCGCAGCTCATAATCAATATCAGAAGATTTTACCATTGATGACATGTTGTTGCTGGCCAAAATTAAATCAATCCTTAACCCGCGATTATCATTAAATCCTTTTGAGCGATAATCAAACCAGCTAAACCTGTCACTAACATCTGGGTGCAATAGTCTATAGGTGTCATGAAATCCATGATCAATCAGTGTTTCAAGCCATTCTCGCTCTTCAGGAAGAAAACTACACTTGCCCGTGCGCAACCAGCGTTTTTTGTTGTCTTCACCGATACCGATGTCAATATCAGCTGGTGATATGTTGAAATCGCCCATAATGACAACCTGTTGTTCAGGCGTGCACTGCGTTTTAACGTATTGTATTAGGTCGTTATAAAACGCTCGTTTATTTGGGAACTTCGTTTCGTGACTGCGGTTTTCCCCTTGTGGAAAGTAGCCGTTGAGCACGCGAACTATCTGACCGTTTTCGCTTTTATAATCAATAATGATCATACGTCTCTGGGCATCATCCTCGTCAGTTGGGAAACCCATTTCAACCTTTTCGACAGGTTTCTTGGTTAAAAACGCAACACCATAGTGTCCTTTCTGACCGTGGTAATAAACTTCATAACCTAGCGCTTTAACATCATCAACCGGGAATACAGGGTTGTCTACTTTTATCTCTTGTAGGCCAATGACATCAGGTGAGTGTTTGTCAATAAGCGCTGATAATTGATGCAATCTAGCCCTTATTCCATTTATATTGAAGGAAACTAATTTCATATGGTTTTGGTAAATGATGATGGTTTAATTTACGGATGAAACGCAATGATACAGATATACAGTGAAGTAAACTACTATAAGGGGCTCGTTTTTTAACTGTTGTGATTTAATACTGTTCATTAGAGCGTGAAAGCTAGCTGCGGACATGTTCACATGTAATAGACGCTGTAACACACTCCTCGACGCGAAGCGGATGTTCGCTCGAGCGAGCGTGGTTCTCGACACGAAGTGGGTGCGCTCGCACGCTTTTAAATTTGAACATGCCTCCGCTTATACGCTTTCTCGTTCTAATTAACAGCGTTACTTGATATCCACAATCACAGATGCCAACATAAAATGTGATGTAAACAAATGAGTTCTTTGATGCAAACCAATAATGTGTTTCGAACACGCTTTCCATATTTCTCATCCAAAGATAATCCGATTTACCTTGATACTGCCGCGACAAGTCAGAAACTACAGTCGGTTATTGATAGAGAATATATGTTTGTGACATCGCAGTATGCATCCGTTCACAGGGCAATGTATTCCACAGCAACTGAAGCAACGCAAGAATATGAAAACGTAAGACTGGATATTGCGCGTTGGTTAAATGCCATAGATCACGACGTTGTATTTACCAGTGGTGCAACTCACGCATTAAATATTGTTGCAAATGGTATTCAGCCAGTACAGCTTAAAGGCACCAAGATTCTAATCTGTGAAAGTGAGCATCACGCGAATATTTTGCCTTGGCAGGCATTAGCAAAAAAATACAGTTTACAAATTGAGGTGCTGCGCCTTAAACCCAATGGTATTTTTGATGAAGATTGTTTAGAACAATGGTTATCCACAATAGATGATACTTGCGCATTAATCGCATGTGCTCATGTATCAAATGTTTTTGGAAACATTTATCCGGTAGATTTACTGTGCAAAAAAGCAAAACAGGTAAACGCAATCTCGATTATTGACGGTACACAAGCTGTCGCGCACAAAAAAGTAGATCTTTCCCAAATTGATTGCGATTGCTATGTGTTTAGCGGACATAAAATGTATGCGTCAACTGGTGTTGGCGCGCTCGTAGGAAAACAAGTATTTATGTCTACATTGGCACCCTACTCAGTAGGGGGAGAGATGGTTGCATCTGCGAGTTTCACGTCTTATACAGCGCAATCATCACCGCTAAAATTTGAGGCAGGCACACCCAACATTACTGCAGTATTAGGTATGGCGTCAGCAATCGACTTCCTGCGTGAAAATGTCGATGAAATAGATGTTATGAAAAACCGCTGTTTTGCATATCTAGATGAATTGTTGAGCCAGAATCGCAACATTCGTTTACTAGGTAATCCGCATAATAACATTGGTATTCGCAGCTTCTATTTTCGAGAAATCGACAACCATCAGATTGCATTGCAATTATGGGAAAGAGGGATTGCACTTCGTTACGGCCAACACTGTGCAATGCCGTTATTTGAAAACTTGGGCATTACGGCTTGCTTGAGAGTTTCGTTAGGGTGCTATACGACGCTTGACGATATTGAGAGTTTTGCAAAAACATTAGCAGATGTAGTAAAGAGTAGCGAGATTGACACTACATCAAACGGACCAAAACGCTTATCAAATAAAAATGATGCCAATGCCATTATAGAAAAGATAAAACTTGCCAACGATTGGGCTAGCAAAAACAGACTACTGATGCACTTGAGCGCATTTTTATCATTGCTCCCAGAGTTAGAAAGATCCTCAGAAAACAAGTTCAATGGATGTGAGAGCCAAGTGTGGATTGATAAATCTCAGCATAATAGTTGGCGAGCGTATTCAGATAGTAAAACCGTACGCGGATTATTGGCGTTTATTTTGTTAAAACTGCCAGACGCCAAAACAAAAAAGAGCATGCAAGATGTTCTATTCGATTATGGGCTGGATAAGTACTTTAGCGTTGGAAGAAAAAGTGGAGTAGCGAAGATAATTGAATTCTTATATGACAATGTTTAGTGATTAGCTAAATATCGGCGCACTAAAACATTAATAGCCTTACCCAACTATTCTCAATTAGCGTATACGTCAGTCGATATTACCAATATAAACCAATAGTTCATATTCACATTCGACAGCATTTAACCCTGAACATGTCTAAGCTTTATCCAACATTGATAACATTATTGCTCATAATGACATTGTCATTTCAGGCACGTGGTCAAGATGTTTCGAATAAACGCGCACTGGAAGATGAAACTTCATTTGTACAGAAAATAGAAACTGCGCGTAATGCATCTACAAACCCAATCGAGATGTACGAATTTGCGACGGATTTTCTAAAACAAAGCCAGAAACAAAATTGGGCTGTTGCTGCGCTATATGCTGAATCATTTAGAATTGAAGCTTTGGTGTTTCAAGAGCGTTTCAAAGAAGCTTCAGATGCATATAATTTAATTAAAAACTCTCCGCTGTTTTCTTCACAACCAACATTGATTGCGCGGCAGGCCGTTACCTTATTAAAACTAAATTTTACCAGCGGCAAGCTAGATCAAATTGAAACAGATTATGAAATCGCCATTAGATCCGCCCTTGACACTCAAGACGACAGAATTATAGGTGAAGCATATCTCGCAATCGGAACGCTGCGCGTTAATCAACAACAAATAAGTGAAGGAATTAAATCGCTGGAGAGCGCTTTTGTACATTTTGAAAACATAGAAAATAATTATTTATTAGCAGTTGCATTAACATCTCTTGCCAATGCTTACTCTGATATCAACGATTACGAACTTGCCATTAAGAATCACCAACAATCTCTAGCTTTTTACGAAAAAACCAACAATCTTTTTGCACAATCCGTTGCGATATACAACATAGCCAGGGCATATCAGGAACAAAACGTTTTTGACAAAGCGTTGCTACACTTTGAAATGGCTAAAAATATGAGTATCGACATTGGAGATAATCTCGGGGTTGCATTAGCTGATCTGCATCGTGCAAATGTATATTTGGATTTAGAAGACTGGGAACGTGCTTTAAGCATCTTTGATGATGTCGCAGTAAAGTTTAAGGAGGCAGGCGATAGTTGGTCAGAGTTCTTTGCAATCGCTGGGCTTATAAAAGCACATTTGGGGTTACAAAACGCCGAGGCTGCGAAATCTAGGTATCCAACTCTGTTATCTTTAGTTGGCGAATTAGACGGAGATGATGTTAAATCAACCCATGCATCAATCGCTATTGCATTTGCGCTTGAAAATGAAGACTTTGTTGAAGCATACAAATATTCTGAGATAAGAAGAGAATATGACATAAAGCTAATTAATCAGAAATTTGGTAAAGAAGCATTAAGATACAAAGTTGAATTCGAAACTGAGCTTGCTAATCGCAAGAGCGAGCTATTGGAACAAGATAATGCACTTAAAAATCTAAAAATACTTCAACAGGAAAAAAACGAAAAAGCGTGGCGGATCGTTGCAATATTAACCGGTATATTGTTTGTTGTAATGATATTCACCTTGTTCCTTCAAATTAGAAACAGAGAAGAATACAAGAAATTGGCTATGATGGACGTGCTTACCAGCAGCCCCAATCGTCGCTCTATTCTCGAATTTGCAGAAGCTTCCTATGAATATTCCATGAACACTGGCTCGCCTTTTTGTATTGCGCTAATCGACATCGATTTCTTCAAACGAATAAATGATAAGTTTGGTCACCAGGTCGGCGACAATGTGCTAAAGGTTTTCGCTAACGCGATCAAAACCAACGTTCGCCCCACCGACCAATTTGGACGCTATGGCGGAGAAGAGTGGTTACTCGTTCTAAATGAACTGCAAGCAGATCAAAGTAAGAATATTTTTGACCGCATCAAACAAACGCTTGTGGGTGAACAAATAAATGGTCTTGTAGACGGCAACGAGGTCACCTTTTCGATGGGCGTTGCCCAATTTAACAAAGAGACAGATCAAAGTCTCGAGGATATCATATCCCGCGCTGACCAGCGGCTTTATGACGCCAAATCACAAGGCAGAGACCGAGTAGTCTTCGAAACGCCAACGCCGATAGAAGCTCTGTAGTAACTCTGCTTTGCGATAAATTCAATTTAAAATGGAAGGGGCATTGGATTGCCATTCAACAGTGCGTTGGCATTCTTCATTGTAAATGTAAATTCATAGCCATTATCTAGCTTTTTGAGTATGCCTTGTTGCACGAACCCGTCAATTGTCACGCTTGACTGTTGCACCGCGATGCGTTCAATTTCATCTTCACTTAATTGAGCAGCTTGTGGATTCAACGCAATTTGATTCTTTATTATTTGTTTTGCAATAAAATTTGCCGCTTCGGTTTCCATCATCATTTTAGCATCTACCACGGCATGCTCGATCCAGAAATCCCTATCGCTGATTGTCTCTGGAAGTGTTTGAATACCAGTGAGGTGTGATTTAACGAAACCATCTATCGACGAATCGTTTACTTTGGCTTTAATCACAGGGAGGTTTAATTCCGGATCTACTTTGAGTTGTTGCAAAACAGATGTATTCATAAATGCTTGCATGATTGTTTCTGAATTCTCTGGTGACCTGACAATATCCTCACTTAACGTCTGATATGCTTTCATAAATTCGCGTTGAATATTGTTAAGTTCATAGTGCAGAGCAATGTCTTTTAACTCAAACGCAGTATTCTTATAGCGAGAGGCTGTATTTTCAAATAAAAGATTGCCAAGCGAAGAATCCTCATCATACGAACTGATAAAACGCATGCTGACTGAATCCAGTGTTGTCACTTCATTTGACATGGGGTCGGTAAATACAAAAGATTGAATGCCAAAATTGGCTTCTCCGTTGTATAGCTGTTGTTCCCAAATTTGTTGAAGCCCGGCTTTTAGATCCATCTCTATAGCTAAATTGCTGACATTAGCCACCGTGATTTCATCGTTTACAACCTCAACGGTAATGGCGTGTTCGGTAAAATAGGTCATAGCATCTGACGTCATATGTCCTTTGCCATGCCATGGCGTTGTCTTTAGCGTCATGTTGCTATCAGGAATTTCAAATGTGATAGCAGGGATGTAATCTTCAAACGAGGTGGTACCAAACAAGCTGAGAACGCCTTGAATCGAATAAAGATAAACAGCGTCTTCTTCCACTGCAAGCCCATCTATTGGTTCATCTGTTGCGACGTTCACTATCCAGTCAACCCATCCAAGTGAAAAACCTGATTGGGTTAGCATAGGACCATGTTGTGCATTGATGGGGAATGAAAAAGCAAAAGCGCTCTGTTCTAACGCTTGTTGTTCAGGTGGAATAATTTCATCCATATCAAATCTAATAATTAGGTCCGCTTTTGTTGAGAACCAGCCGTGTTGACGATTTTCGATTTTGGCTTGATAGAATGGTTGAGAATTAATTCCTTCAACGAAGTTATCTAATTCAGTGTTAAATCGATTGCCGGCGAAATTGGGCGCAATCAATGCAATTATCGATGCAATTATGATGAATAGTAAAATGAATGAGACTACTGCTTTTTTCATAGCGACGTGTATTTCCTTTCTTTAAAATTATTTTATCCCTTTAGTTATTAGGGGTTAGCGCGTGTTAATCTTTGGATTATATGTTTCATTTAGTCAAAAAAATAAACCGACGCTACGCTTTCTTTTCATTTTTTAGCATTATCCATTTGCTTAAGTAGCGTGACGCTTGCACTGACTGTTGCAGCATGACCTGTTGTACAGGGTTTTGCAGCCTGAGCTTAGTCATTTGAGAAATACTATTTTCAATCCTGGATACAAATTTATCAGCATTCTTTATGCTGACACCTGAAGCTAACAGTGCTAGTTGACACTGTTTCGATGCCGAATTCCAAGATGACGAATTCTGCATCAAATTCAAGCAGCCTTTAATCATCTCTTCTGCATTTGTACAAATCATGCCTGGCCATTGTTTATATGGAATACCTTCTGCACCTATGGGCGTTGTGATGGATGGTGTTCCATGAGACATTGCATCTAACAATTTACCTTTTACTCCCGCACCAACCTGTATCGGGGCTAAGAGCAGTTTAGCTGATTCAAGTGCTTTAAGATGATCTTCAATGTAGCCGCACATGTGTATGCCATTTTTGGGTTTATGTAATTGCGTTAGATGTGCGTTGGCATACTCACCATAGATATAGAGTTCGCAGGTAGGCATGGATGCTCGTAGTGCTGGCCACAGATGCCTAACACTGTATTCAACTGCATATTGATTGGGTTTGTGCAGCATATTTCCAATAAATACAGCATGTTCTCGTTGTTTAAAAGGCAATCCTACTTTTGCGCTGTTGTCACGGATGAATGGCAATAAAAACAAATTTTGCGGGTTGATGTCGATATCATTCTGCAACCATTGAAGTTCAGCATCGGACAGTGTAATACTTAGGTCACTTCGATAAATACTTGCGAGTTCACGAAGCATTTTTTGATTATAAAGCAGGTCATAATTTTCCGAACGAAAAACATCCCCAACGTTTGCAATTAAATAGCGGTTACTGCGTTTAAAATGCAATAATCGTGCTTCTCTTAATCCATGTAAATCTTCCAGATTAAGCACACGCAGCGCGTCCGGGCAGGTATCTATGACACGCCAACCAAATTGTTCCTCACTAATAAATCTGTCAAAAACTACCACGTCAGGGGATAACGCCAATAATTGATGATTGAAATCGTCATCATTAATCTGGATAGGGCGTGTTTTAATGTCTACACTCGTAAGGTCAAATGAATGCTCTGTTATTTCTGCGGCACTCCAAAAGTGTACGTCCCAATCTCGCGTTTTAAGCGCATCTACATAACTGAGAATATTTTGACCGGCTGCAGTTGTTTTAGGTTCTGGCCATACCTGACCTATAAACAACGCGGTTCTTTTTTCGTTTTTCACATTTGTAAAATGGAGGTTCGTGTAATGCCAAAGATACCACAACATGACGCACACCACATTGTGTTTGGTGCGGGGTTGATTGGGTGTTTCATTGGCGCTTGCCTAATCAAGGCAAAACAACGCGTTACACTTCATGGTCGTGAGAAAGTCATTCATGAATTGGAAACGAATGCGTATAAAATTACTGACTATAAGAGTGCAGAATACCTGGTTAAAGAAAAGCCTTCATTTTCATCAAGTGAACATAAAAATATCGAAATCGATGCTGCAGATTGTATTTGGCTTACTGTTAAATGTACCCAGCTTGAAACTTGTATTCCAGATCTCCAACGCTTCGTAGATGAATCAACTATCATTATGTGCTGTCAAAATGGCATATCGACACACAAAATTATTAAAGCGGCGTTTCCAAACAATCATATCTTGCGAGTAATGGTGCCTTTTAATGTGGTGCGCATAGCCGATGGTCATTTTCATCGTGGCTCACAAGGCCACATGACATTGGAAGTTACACCAACAATGGAAAACACCGCAAAATGGCTTGCTCGTCAGCTCAACAGCGATATTTTACCCGTCGACATAACCTATAATATGACGGCTTTGCAATGGGCGAAGCTGCAGCTGAATTTGGGCAATGCGTTAAACGCATTAGTTGACATGCCTGTTAAAGCGATGCTGGAAAGGAGGCGGTATCGTGTAATCTTGGCGTTGATGATGGACGAGTTAATACGCGTTACAACAAAAAAGAAAATAAAACTACCTAAAATTACAAATCTGCCGAATAAATTAATACCGGTTGTGTTGAGACTGCCTGACTTTCTGTTTTCTATGATGGCGCAAAAAATGCTCGCCATTGACCCGAATGTAAGAACATCAATGTGGTGGGACTTGCAAAATGGCCATACAACAGAAATCGATTTTTTAAATGGAAAAGTACTTGATACAGCAAATAAAATGGACGTATCAGCACCAGCTAATCGACTTATAACGGCACTGATTAAGAAAAAAGAACAAGGTAAGAAAGATTCGACTGATGAAATCGAAAAACGTTTTGACGCACTTTTATCTTCAAATAGATAAACATCTTCCAGCAAGTAAGCACTAAATATGAATGCAATCGAATACGCGAACAAAGTAGAAAAACTCTTTGCTATACCAGAAACAGCGATGAAAATTAAAGAACTGGCGGATAGCGACAATGCAGATCTACGCTCAATAACACGAGTTGTGCAAGCAGACCCTGGACTTGCCGCACACATTCTCAAGCTTGCAAACAGCGCCGTGTATAGATTTTCAAGGAAAATTGACCGGTTGGACAAAGCTGTTCAGGTAATCGGGCTCAGCTCAGTCTACGAGTTTTCATTGGCGTTTGCAGTATCTGATGCAATGACTGAAGAGCATGAGAAGTTCATTAACGTACACAACTATTGGTTTCAATCGCTGAGCTGCGGCATCATTGCTAAAAATTTATCCAGCGCGGTAAATCCAAAAAATGCTTCTCGGATGTTTCTTGCAGGTTTGTTTCACAATATTGGTGAATTAGCTGTACTGAGAATAACGCCGACTGTTGCGCGTGAATGCAATAAAGTAGCCGATGGTAGATTGCCAAAAACGATTCAAATGAATTTACTTGGTTTCACATATGCTGACATATCGGCTTCAATTTTACAGAAGTGGATGCTGCCTGATTCTGTCGTCAGTGCAGTATCTATGCAACACTTTGATGATCTAAAAAGTGTGCCAAATGACGCGTTGCTGATACAAATCGCATATTTGGGTTCTATCTGCCTGACGTACCCTGAAGTGTTCAAACCAGAAAGTATAATTCCCCCTGAATTGCTTAACGGTTTGCGGTTAAACGAAGGTACTGTTGATGATGCAATTTGCAACGCCAAACAAGCGACAGAAGCAACAATTTCAGTTTTTACGTAGCTGTTTAACGTTTATTTACATCTTTGATTGTCTTAACAGACTCTAAAAACGCTAATCAAAAATACCGACAGTTTGTCTAGAGATTGCAATCACCTCTTCATGCGCATCCCAAATCGTTGCTTCGGTGTGGCCATATCCATCTGCCGCTTGGCGAGTTTGTGCTTTATACGCAAACCAATCGTCAGGTTTTATCTCTCGGTGAGGATGAATAAACTCAAGGTTCCAACTAATAGTACTTGCAGGCGCAGGCCATTTAAGCATTTGTAAAAGAGTAGGGGGCCATGCATCGATAATTCCAACAATGTGTTCATCATGTATTGCCTTTGGCGGCTGTTTGTAGCGCATCCACCCATAATAATGCGATGTTTTTTTACCTGTGAATGGCGTGCCGCCTGAGTCAATAGCGAGGTCAATATGCTTTAAAAACTTAGGTGTAACTTTCGGGATTTGCGGAATAAACTTGGCCTTGGTTGGCAAATCAAGACCATGTCTTTCGGTGTTTTCAACGCTTATCTTTGACGTTCTTTTGTCGCCAAAACACACTTGAGAAACAACAGAAATCTTGTCATTTTGGACAGCTCGGGCTTGTACCTGAGAAACATTTTTACCTTCTCTGATCACTTCTACAGTAATAACAAATGGCGTTTCGGCCAACAACGGACCAACAAAATTAGTGGTCATTGAACGCATCACGCGAGATGGCGGCACAACTGCCTTACACGCCTTATACAATAATGCAGCGCTTAATCCGCCGTAGACAGTTCTTCCCTGCGCCCAGTTTTTATCAATCGATAATTCTCTTTTATGCGCAATAAACTCTGGCGTTACAAGCGCTAACAATTCGTCTATTGTCATTTACTTACCTCATCTGGTCAGATGAGTGTAATGTAGATGAGTAATGCTGAAAAATCAACAGCCCCTACGAGCGTTACATCAATTAATAAATCAACTTTGCAAAGATGTTTTGAGGCATACTTTGCGCCTGCATTGATAAGATATTGAGTTCTTCCGCGGTTGCATGCATTTCATCCCATTCTTCTAATTTTGGTGCCATCAATTTAAACCACAGAGGAGGGATCAAGGCAATGACTATTGTTGATATGTATCCAGAAATCATAGTGGGTGAACCGGACATAGGATGCAATCTTTCAAATGGCACTGCAGCGTTTGCGTGATGATGACTATGTCTTGGCAAATTAAACATTGTCCAGTTAGATACTTTTCGATTTGTATTCCAAGAGTGAGCGGGTCGCACTCGAGCCGTAGGAGCCCGCACTAAACCGTAATGCTCCATGTAATTTACCACCTCTAAGATAAACTTGGCGGCCACCCCTACAACAATGAACATTAGCAGACCTTGCCAACTCGCAAATAAGACGGCAAGTACGGCGAGTGTGAGTGACATTAGATATCCGCGAATACATCGATTGCGAAATGAAATTAGACGAAGGTTTTTTTGTTTTAAACGCTTTGCTTCAATGTTCCAACTTGATTTGTTTGTACCAATGATCGCTTTTATAAAATGCGTGTAAACGTTTCGACCTCTGGGAGCTGATACCGGATCGGCATCGGTAGCAACTTTCGCATGATGGTTATACACGTGCTCGATAGAAAAGTTTGCGTCAAACGATAACGACATCAACCATCTGCCAAGACAAACGTCCAGTGGTCGATTCAAACGATGCACAAATTCGTGCGCGACGACAGTTGCCGTTCCGCTGATTAAAAAGCCCATAAAAAGCACAGCAAAAAGAATATGAATAAAGTTAGTCGAGTGCTTGGTGGCAACGAATGCATCCGGGAGGTATTGAGACATAAATGCATAAATCCCGAAATCTGATGATGAAACCAACCAAAGCATTGACATAAATAACAGCGCTGTTAACGGCACAGAAAGATACAATAGCGCGTTAATGAACAATTTGTTTTGTAGTCTTGGGCGAGATAAATCATCGCCTAAGAAGCTATCACCAAATACGTAAATCCCAATAAACAGCATGAAACCTAATACGATTAAGTTCCCCCCTGCAAGTATGCACGCAATACCAATAAATGCAGTTAAAAAATAGTGAAAAAATTTAAGATAATGCCACCACATTGGAAAGACCCTTTAATACGCTTTATATTTTTGTGGTTATATTGTGGACAACATTTTGACGTCAAAGGAGGGTTCTAACCGCCTAATAAGAGTCATTTATTGCCAATAACAAAAATTATTGGCTATTTCTGCGCTTTAAAGTTTATATTAAGAAGAGAATAAGTGTCTTTTAAGGTCTCCGTTGTCCATAAAATACTTACCAATTCACTACATAGGTCATTTCATCGAAGCGCTCATGGAGCATCGTGAAAATGCGCATGTGTTTGTCAGGTCATTAGGATTACCAGAGGATATTTCCAAAGAGGTAAAACTCACAACGCAGGAATTCGAAAAAATTCTCAAAAATGTAACCGATGATAAGCTCTATAGTGATATCGGTCTTAAATTTGGTAGCCGACTGCATATTGCGCATCATGGCACGTTTGGATTGGCAATTCTAAATGCCGTTACCTTTAGAGACATCATCGAATTTGTTCAAAAATATATCAGCATAAGAATTCCGTATATTGAACTCTCTATCGTTGAAGAAGAACACGAGATCATCATATTAGTCCACGATCATTATTGGCAGGGTAACTCTCATCGATTTATCATCGAAGGGATGACGATGGCCATGCTGAATCTCTTCTTTGCGATAAAATCACGCAATAATCAAATTGCTATCTCCAGGCTATTTTTTGACTACGACAAACCCGAGTACATAAATAAATACGATGTGTTCTCCTCAGTAGATTTAGCTTTCAATCAAGCTTTTAGCGGCGTGTCTATTGAAAAATCATGGGCGGATATCAAGTTAAATGGCAGCGATCAATTGAGTTTTATACAAGCAGCAAAATTATGTGAAGAAGAGTTTAAACAATACAATGAGCGACTAACAACAGCAGGGCAAGTAAGACAAATTCTATTATCAGATATCGATGGAATACCGAAGTTGGGAGAAGTTGCCAGCAAGTTAGCAACAAGTTCGCGTACGTTACACAGAGAATTACAGCGAGAGGGAACGAGTTTTAAACACATTATTGAACAAGTGCACGCAAATAAAGCAAAACAATATTTATTGGCCAATAATTGGCCCGTTCAAACTGTGGCAGATGCACTTGGCTATTCAGATACTGCTAATTTTAGACGTGCTTTTAAACGTTGGTACGGTTGCTCGCCCATTGAATTAAAACAACGCCATGGCGATCGAAATAGAGGGGAAGTGTGAAATCTAAACCGGGGTTGCATTTCGCACATGCAAACGGATTTCCAGCAGGAAGTTATAAAAAGTTTCTCCGCCATTTTGATTCAGATTTTGACATTGCAGCGCTGGAGAAGTACGGACATGACGAGCGTTTCCCACTGAAAAACAACTGGGACAATCAAGTTCACGAAATGGTGGAATACATTCAACAAAAATTCAACAATCCCGTTATCGCCATTGGCCATAGTTTTGGTGGTGTTCTTTCATATATGTCAGCCTGCAGTCATCCGCATTTATTCAAAGCGCTTATTCTTCTCGACCCACCCCTGGTACTTGGAGTGGCGCGTCACATCTTCAAATTTGCAAAAAGAAATTCTTTGATTGACGTAATAACACCCGCAAAAAAAACTGCGAATAGAAATCGAGAATGGCCGGTCGAGCAAGATTTAGTTGATTATTTTGCCTCGAGAACCTTATTCAAAGACATGGATAAGGACTGTATCCACGATTATGTCGAGGCAGTAACCAAAATTGAAGACAATAAAAGAGTGCTAACGTTTGACCCTGATATTGAAGCGTTAATTTTTAGAACAATCCCAGACAATTTGCATCAGTATTCTGGCAAATTAAAGGTGCCAACAGTCTTGATGACGGCTGAACATTCAAACGTTTGCATTCCTTCACTATACGGGCCTTTCTTGCGGCACAACCCTATAATTCAACATGTAGAATTTAAACAGGGTGGCCATATGTTTCCACTTGAGCGACCTGATGCACTTGCGAGTGAATTACTTAGTTTGTTGCCAGACTTAATTGGAGAGTAGGGGGGTATCTGTCTTGCGCTGTTTTTTTTGCACTACCAGCTATCATCTTTTAAGGCTCTTAAATGTCAGAATAGGGTCTCAATATTGACAGATAGTTGTCAATAAAATAAAAAATTAAGTCTATCTGAACATAAATATCGGCTCGAGCCGAGTGTCAAAATAAGGTGTAGGCTAGTTTTACTATTGGTGGGTTATTTCTTATTAGCGGATGATGAGATTAATAAACTAGAATAATCCGTCTCTAGAACCCACTATTGATAATAACCTAAAGAGTATTATGTTTTTTAGAGGGGGATGTCCCCAGAACCCCAAATTGACAGTTCACTTAGGTGTACATATATCAATCCTAAATTGGCATGTCTAAAAACTCAACCAGTTTTGGCGTTTATATTTAATGTTGTTTTCGTCCAAAAACTTGCCTATATCAGTAAATGGATTTTGTTTTCTCCCGCCAAAAACCGCGTATATCATTTCAGTAAGCTCCATTGAAGCTGTATTTAATTGTCTTTTGCTTAACGGCAATGCCAAACCTTTTCGCAATGCGTTGAATGACGACTCAGGAATGATAATTAACCACTCATTGTCATAGTTACCGCTATTGACAATTATCCCTGTAGTGTTGTTATAACTGACACTTACATCCCATGGCTTTGGCGGACCTACCTTATATATCGTAAACGCTTTCATCTTTGTCATTTCAACATATCGTTGCTATCAAAAATGTGTACTTAAGCAAGACATTATATTATTAATGAAAGATTCGATTAAATGAATTCCAAACATAGTCTACGATATCGTCAAGTAACTTATCATTAGGAAATCTGTCGAATAGGTCTTCGTAATAATCTTCCGGCTCAAACTGATTAACAGCCACTAATATCATTCTCAAAGCATCTAATTCATCTTTCGATAAGTTTACGGAAGAAATTCGTTGTGACACTAAAAGAGAAAACTTCGCGTGAAGTGCTACTGTGCGTTCTTGTGATACATCTCTTACGACGGGGTCTGTCACTAAGCCAGCTTGTATGAGAACTAACAAAATGTTTAGAGCATCAGAAGGAAATGTAAGCGCAGCGGTTTCCCCGTTTTCTTTTGAAACAAATATTATAAAATCTGTTGATAATTTATCAGTACCCATTTTCAACACTTAAGACGAATCTTGTTTTAAAACGTTATCAAAAAGCGTAGTTTTTTAACGCTACTCAGGATTCTCGCGTTTAAATCAACATATTTAACACAGGCAATTCATCTTATAAACACCAAAATAGTTGATAACTCCCATGGACTAAACAAAATGCCTGCAAGTTATACATTCGCTATAAAATGGATAATAATCCCGTCCCATACTAATACCTAAATACCGAGTTAAAAGCATGTATATTCGCTCATAGTTTCCATAAGCCTAACAATATTATCATTAGGATTCAGAGCTCTTTAGCTCTAGCATCCTAAGCTTGATTACGTTGCCTATTTATATACTTGTACGTTGCGATTCTTTATTGTTGCGTCTAGTGTTTTACTCTAAACGAGCTAATTTCATAAGATTACCTATGGAACTTTTGAATCCCCTCTTAGTTGACCAAACTTCTATACTTACGCGCGCAGTGGAAAGGGGGGTGCTAGTGATTACCCCTGCTCATACTATGCTTTAATAGTGCTGTTCTGAAGTTTTGTACGGCACTTGATTTGCACCCGTATTTATTAATGAATTTCTTAATTTCATTATTTTTTTTCGGTTCGGAATATAAATTGTGGAGATTTTGATACCCAACGTGCCGGTCATGCATTTTTTGTGCGTAAGGATAAAATTCAGATTCGACTTTATAGTCTTTGCTTAAATAGTCAACATCATCGTTGCCCCACCCATCAGTCACGGTTTGCTTTAATCGCGCTTTCACCGTTCGTGTTCGGCCTACTAAACTGCTGCAAATATTGGCATAGTGTTTGGCGAAATAGAAAAATCTCGCATCTAAGTTACTAGGTTTTTTATTCGTAATACTAGCCAAATACTGATTCTCTTTGCGTTGCGCTGCTAATGTTGCCATTGTTGCGTCATCTACCGGAAATAACTCGTCAACATAGATTGGCACCATTGAAAGTACGCGGTCACTTCTCAAATATAAATAACGGTGCGCTTCTAAACCAAATTCCTTCCTTAGTTCCTCATGCAATTTTTTTATCCTGCACATGGATAAAAAAGTTAATTCTATACGCGTCCTCGGATGCCAATCTCCGTCTTTCTTACCATGCCCTCTGGCGTAGGTTAGTAATTCTTGCATATTATGCCTTTGAGTATTGGCATCAGTTGCTGACGCATCAAAATAGAAATAAGCGGTGCCTGCTCCTACTGCATATAATAGGATATCTCCCTCATCAATGGGGCGACAGGTATAGCCAAATTGAGGGAGGCTATCAGGCTCTCTATGCACCCTTAGCACGTGAAATCGCTCGTCTTCATCTGGGTGATCTTCCACCTTCATATCGCGAAAGAGATTCATATAGTCATATGCATATTGGTCTTCAACAACATCGAATTCTTCTGAAAATGTTATCCCCAAGTGCTCCTCGATTTTCGTTACAACATCCGCTTCGGCTATGATTGCCTTAGCCGAATCCGCCAGACTGTAGAACGATATGCAAGACAACAAGACAAAAAGCATAAATGCTACTGTCGTATTGAGCATTCTATTGATCAGCGACTTTGTGCTTAAAAGGTAGTCATTATTCATATGTTTCCCTTACTATCTTCCATTTTTATGTTATGTGTTAATTATGCGCCTCCTCCCAGTTTTCTTCAAATAGCAGTAAAAGAAGAAATGATAATAGGGCTGTATAAACATCGTGAGATTATGGCAACATAGCAACACTAAGCTGCATCTTTGTGCTGTTAGGCGTTGTGGTGATAACGCTTGTTACTGGTGAGGGATTCTTCGACATACTGAAACGTGAAGAAGTCAAGAATTGCCGCTACTGCACAAGAGATGCATCGAGCTCTGATTTTTTTATCATATTGAACGGTTTCATAATCCGAGAATGGGACGTAAAATATCGAATTAATATAAGGAGATCACCTTTTATTAAGACGACCGAAAAACAAAGTAGGACCGAGGTGATTAAACACTATACGTGATACGGATAACTGGAGTCATAAAAATGCGCCGCTACTTAGGTATTGTTATTTTGACCATCAGCTTGACCTGTCAAGCAGGATTGAACCCTAAATTCCTAATCAAAAATGCGGAGAATGGAAATTTAGAGTCACAACTTGAACTAGCGAACATGTATCTAGAAGGAGTTAAGATTGAGAGAGATTTGAAAAAATCGAGATACTGGTTCGAGAAAGCAGCCGAGCAAGGAGACCTCTCGGCACAACTCAAACTTGCTCAAATGTTAGGCGATGGCGTCGGAGGACCAATAGATTTAACCCAAAGAGTCAATAATTTACAGAAAGCATCTAAACACGGTAACGGTGAAGCGCAGTATTGGTTAGCGATAGCATACTATGAAGGTAAAGGCGTTAAAGCAAATCCAGAAAAAGCCGCCGAGTTAATAGCCGCATCACGCAAAAATAAATATACCCCTCCCGACAGCTTGGGGTATGAGTATCAATTTAAATATTATCTCTCTCTCGCACTGTCAAAACAATCTCCAAGTTTATCAGACCTTAAAGATATTAATGATTTTCCAACAACCTACTACACCTATTACTCAAAATTCGATAACACTCAGCAAAATCAATTTCTGAGAGATATCACACAATATACGCAGCAAAACCTCCCACCTCTCATTTTTGACTACTTTGACGAGTTGGAGGCCAGAAATGATTTCTATAAGTTGATGTTTTGGCAAGATGCGTTTGAGGAATTACCTGCCAATTTGTTGCAAAACCAACTCAATGAAATTTCTGAAGACCATCAGAAAAGGCTTGCGAAGCTGTCAACTGGATTTATCCAGCGTGCGCGTGATGATTTTAATACACGAATTTCTGATAAATCTGCCAAGGACGCTTTTTTCGCAGCAATATCTTTTGAAAATATAGAGAGAAAGCAAAGGCATTATGACCATCCGCTATTGGCTGATATCAAAGAAGAACGACATGCCAAAATAAAAGCGATCGCAAATGAATTGGGTAAAACCTATTATCCTAAAATCGGCAAGTCACAAACAATTACTGAACTAAACGAAATAGCGACTTCTTTGAGACTCAGAAATGAGTTAGCGTCAAAATATTTAGATTACGTGGTTGTTTTGATCGAGCAAAGACGAATATACCTTATTGAAAACAACAACTTCCTGAAAAAGGCGATTGAGTCAAATCTCGCAATTCATTACGGTGGTAGTAAATATACTCACAGTCTTAGTTTCGAAAAGGTTGATGACGACACATATAGATTCTCAAATATTATTTTAGAAACGTCATCTGCCGTTTTTGACGCTGGGGAAACAGGGACATTCTCTGGGACAATTAACACTAAAACTGGCGATGTCATGGCAAGTTATGAAGCGAGGATGCAAGGAGATTATAGGATATGCAAAACAACCGTTAGCCTCGAGCATAAGATCGAAGATGTTACAAACGCTAACCAATGGAGGCTATTACAACAGGGTAGCAAGTGTAGAATTCCTCTCGTGCAGTACTCAACTTGTACAGTAACAGGCTGCGGTGAATACATGAGTCACGGTGAAGTCGACAGTGTATGGTATCTTGCAGAATGATTAATGCGGTCTAAATAGACTTAGAGGAGAAAATTGATCTTTCTAAGGCATTTAAGCTCTAGCTCTTGAGGCTACCAATTACAAATAATCACACACTAAAGTGAAAATATAAAACGCTTATAGCGTTAAGTTAAATAACAAAATGAGTGCGTTAATATTTAAAAAATTGAAAAGGAAACGAGTGTGGGAAAAAAGAAAAATTAAAGCAAATTACATTTACACCTGAATTCGACGATGGCATCTTTAATAACGTAAAAATTTGGAACATCACTCAGCATTGTAATCCGCATAAGTCTAAGCATCTGGCGCCAAATAGGCCAACCATAAAGGGAGGTCAGGAGGATATGTTAGAAAATTATGATTTTTACTTAGTTGAAGGCGGCAAACAAGCAGCGAAAATCAAATTCGACAAGTTTGAATGGGTTTTGTTGTGCGCAGCCTATCGAATAAATCATTTCGCATATGTAGCGGTGATTCATGCCGGTGAATTTGGCGGTAAACAATTATGTTTCCTTGGGCGTTCGAGCTCAAAACTCGATGCCCTTATGGGAGCGTTTTCAGGTCTTCCAGTAATGAAGATGACTAAAAAAGCGCAAAAACTACCCTCATCTTCTTTCGGAAGGGGAAATTCCTGCAGTTTTAGGGAAGTTCACTATAGAAACCATCAAAAAGCCTTGCTTTATTTTGATAATTCATGTTTCGCCATTATTGACCAAGACACGCAAACGTTAATGTGTTCATGGTCATTTGAAGACTGGCTTGATAACGAATGGAAGAGAGATTTAGGTTTCAAATTGTTCTCAGTGTTAGACACGACAAGTATCGCATGCTTTGCAAAGTATTCTTTACTAGTGCTAATAGTGGAATATAAAAGTAATTTCCAAGTTATTTTCTTTAACTACCTCATGGGCAATATCGTTGCAAAGCATGAGCTAGAACCTTATCACCATGATAGTAGTGATGAATATTTTTGGCGTTATTATAGGCGTAACCGACATGTTATTAGTATGGATAACCAACGCAACCTAATTTGTATTTCATCAAATACTGAACTCCTTATGCAGAGATACCCAGAAAAAGATAAGCTAACTATCATATGTGATGCAAAAGCAACGAGAGTTTTCAAAGTGTCTGGGGCAGAAGGGAGTGTCACTACGGTAGAGCCACTGAAGTGTTTGGTTGATTTTAATCATCTGCCAATGGATATCTGGGAGCATTTTAAAATTGGCTGAAAAAGGGTTTCAACTAAGATGCGTGACGGTTTAATTTTCTAGCTTAATTGACGCAGTCACGCCAGTGCGATTTCACATTTCAAATATGTTTTAAAATCAAGGGAGACATCATGATGAAGTATTAATGACTTCTCCATTATCAGCGAAAACTCCAAAAGCACTTACTTTTAGGTTAAGTAATGTGCCCTCGCATCCAAGTGGCTGAAGAACAAGTTGGTATTAAAGCCAACCATTAGTTTCTTGCTGTTCCATCAAAATAGCGAACGCTGCAGCTTCTGTCATTTTTAAGAATGTGCGTCCTGGGACACTTTCTTTGCGGTCCCAATTTTTATCTTAAGGTTTGCCTTTTGCCGACTTGAATCTATAGTTTTCTAACCACGACTGTTTTTAAAACTATTTAACACTTGCGCTTCCCATCCTTTACTTGAAAAAACTCTTCGATTATTATTTCTTGAATTGTGAGTCATGATGCGTCAATAATTAGACTCGTAAATGCTAAGTTCTTTTTGGCATAATGACGTTCCTTGATAAAGAGTACACGAGCCAATCAAAGATTTCTTTAGCGCACTTTTAGTAGAAAATGACCTGTAGGATAATTGAAAGCAATCGGGAAATCACAAGCGTGTGATGCATTAAGAATAAGCACATAATCAATGCTATTGATAAAAGAATACAAGATTAGTTTTTAAGAGTATTTTGCAAGGATGAGTTGGCAATTTCTGCACTCGGTCACTGAAACAAGATTGCAGAACTAGAAAGTCGTGAATTTAGGTTATTTTGAATACAAGGAGAGTTATGAATATTTCAATAAAATGGCTGAACATTAAAAAAGTAACGGTGACTTTCGTAGCAACTAGCTTCGCTTTAATTTCATCATGTTCATCCACCGGACCCAAATCTAGCCCATTGACGTCCAACACGGAAGTCATCGATGTTTTCAATTCTCCCTTTTTAACACCTGCGCATGCACACTATTGCCAAGCCTCACTTTTTAATGATGCACGATTTGTCAGAGAGTTTCTTTATGAAGTCGGAGAATCAGATAAGGCAAACCAATATTCTGCTCAAGTTAGACTAGATCCGGATAACGCAAGAAGCATAATTGAAAATGTTGCTATCCCAAAGCTTCAAGCAAAAATCAGTGACACAGGTTTTAATAGTGACATGGATTTCGTAATGAACGTGCGTGGTCAGGCAGAAACGTACGATGAAAAAGTTGGGATGCTAAACGTTCAATTATTCGATAATAACGTCTACTTAAACAATATATTTTTTGCCAATTGGCCCAACTTCATAATTAACAAAAGTAAACAACAGCGCAGTATATTAACATCAGAAAAGGGATGGCGAGAGCCAGTGATAAAACATTTTCGTAAAAGAATGAGTTATCAGGTGCAGAGTTCTGAGTTGTTAAAAAGCAAAAAGAATCTATCCTCAAGAAATCGAGAAGCAACTGGCAATACATGGTTTAAAATGAGCGAAGCAGCGGCATTCGCAATACTGCTCGAGCAACAAAATTCTGGATGGAATTTAGACTATCAATTGTTGCTTCGTCCTATAAACTGCAGCGGCAAAAAAGTTGTCTTAAAACCATACGCTTTTGGTATCTTTGCTAAAAACGGAGAGGCCATTTATACCACTATATAATAATGGCGCGGATACATTAAGCAGATGGTGTAGAGCACCTATTTTAAGCGCAATTATGTTGAAGAACATCGACTAGTGATTCCCGCTAATAAAGATTAAAAATAGGCCATGGCGATTTATACCATTTTATGTATTGAATTATTCAGGTTTAGGTGACTTAGAATATGCGAAAGAAAGAGAGATTACAGTAGGTTACATTTTCACCGTGGTTTGATGATGAGCCGCAAGGTCAACAGTATACAAATGCTCTGAAACCCCGTTGTGTGACAAAGAAATAAGTCGCTCACAAAAAAAGGCGGAGATAGTTGGTACATGTTTACTAGGGGTAGTAACCGGGTAGCTGCGATAATCGCCTACTTTTAAGTGGCCATATCAATTGGTGGCCCTTGTGGATAGGGGCGCAAAATCTTTGGAGCCCCAATGAAGGAGGGCGACGCGGTGGATTATAATAGGGCAATTTAAAAACGACAAGTATGAAATGTGTAATTTAACATAAGATGGGTTATATGAATTCAAACTATTGATTTAATTGATATTATTATTTGTAGCATTCAACTGTGAAGTCTAACCTATGAGACGCTTTTCTGCGTAAAACCAAAGCAGAAAGTTCGCAGCATTTTACATATAAATACTTCGAACAATACCAAATATAAACTCCAATTATTGCAGCTTGCCCAACATCTCCCGAGTAACCAACACGATACCACCCGACGACACTCTGAAGCCTCGAGCGCGATCTTCATCGTGGTTGTAACCAATCTCCATACCGCTTGGAATAACACAACCTCTGTCGATAATTGCGCGCTTTATTTTGCAGTTGTTTTCCACCAGCACATCAGGCAACACCACGGTTTCTTCGATATAACTACTTGAATATACGCGTACGCTACTGAAACAAATACTGTTGCGTAATGTCGCACCAGAGACGATACAACCGCCACTGACAACTGAGTTAAAGGCTTCACCCCGTCGATGCTCATCTTCCCAAACAAACTTTGCGGGTGGCAACTGCTCCTGGTATGTCCATATCGGCCATTTCTTGTCGTACAGATTTAAGTCTGGGACAGGGGATACCAGCTCCATATTGGCTTCCCAAAAACTATCTAAAGTACCCACATCACGCCAATACGCGTCATTCTTGGCACTTTTGAAAAAGTCATAGGCATATACATCGTAGTTGTTAATGATGCTGGGGATGATGTTCTTACCGAAGTCGTGGTCAGAATCTTTGTCTGCAGCATCTCGTTCTAGTTGTTCAAACAAAAAGTCTGTGTTAAACACGTAATTACCCATAGATGCTAAACACGAAGATGGGTCGTCGTGCAGTGGGGCAGGGCTCTCTGGCTTTTCGATAAAATCAGTGACTTTATCATTAGTGTCTACAGTCAACACGCCAAAGGCGCCTCGCGCGGTATCTATAGGAACAGACATACTTGATACTGTCATGTTTGCGCCAGATTCAACGTGTTTGGCGAGCATTGGGCCATAGTCCATCTTATAGATATGGTCGCCGGACAAAATCATGACATATTGAGGTAATTCGTCTCTTATAATGTCTATGTTTTGATAAACGGCGTCCGCTGTGCCTTGATACCATTCATCTGAAAAACGTTGGGAGGCAGGGAGTATCTCAATGGACTCATGCAATTCTTTCTTAAAATGTCCCCAACCCCTTGCGATATGTCTAATCAAAGAATGACTTTTATATTGCGTCAGTATCCCCACATTTCGCATGCCGCTGTTAACACAGTTACTCAGTGGAAAATCTATGATCCTAAACTTACCGCCAAAAAACAAAGCAGGCTTGGCACGCCATTCCGTTAATTCATGTAGTCTAGAGCCTCTTCCTCCAGCGAGAATCAACGCATAAGTATTTCGAGTGAGATTACTGATATAGCGGTTGTTATCGGTCATTTGCAACGTGTTAAAAACAAGTAAAATATAATACCAAAGTATACGTAAAAAGCGCTTAGATCAATAAATTTCGGATCTTCTCATCGACCAATAAAAAGCAGACAAATGATAAAGGCATCAAGTGCAAGAAAAGCAGCCTATTAAATACATTCTTCTATAATGAAAAACTTATTAAAAAATATTTGAATAGTTTCTAAACATCGCGTGTTTAGTTGTATAAAGGCGCAATAACTGCGTTTATGCCCCGGCCGTTCGTTATTTGAATCAATTGGGATTAAAAAAAACTACGGAGTTTTTAAACATGAAAATAATAAAATGTGTGCAATTACTTTTGATATTCGCTGCGACGGCAGTGAGTGCGGATCAACATAATGAACATCTATGGCAGCTAAATAACGGATTATCTAAGCTTTCATACGGCACAATTAAAAAGAATAGCGTCGGTGAGGTAAATCATTTTAGGACGCTCACCGGACACATTGATAAAGAAGGAAAGGTGTTGGTAAATATTGACCTAACGTCGATTGAAACCTATATCGATATTCGCAACACTCGCATGATTGACTATGTCTTTGGTAAAGACGTGACCACTGCCACGCTGACAGCGAGTGTTGATCTATCAAAGATACATTCTCTTCAAACTGGTGCTATTGCGGCAATGGACATTGAAGGTTCACTAGCGTTATTTGATAACAATATTCCCATTGAAACGACGATGAAGGTGGCTAAATTGGGCGAAAACCAGTTTATGGCGCTCACTGATGAAATGATAATGATAAAAACTGAATCTATGGGAGTTAAAGCAGGCATTGACAAATTAAAGGCACTTGCCAAATTAGACAGCATCACGAGAGTAGTGCCTGTTTCAATGCACTTGGTTTTCTCAACGGACGCAACCGACGCTGAAATCGCGCAGATATCTGCGATAGAACACACTACTTCTGAAGTGTCATCTATCGATAAAGGAAAGAAACTTTATAAGCAATGTATTGCCTGCCACAGTATAAGTGAAGAAGTGAATGGACTAGGTCCACACCTTGTCGGTATTGTTGGTCGTCAATCTGGTGCTGTTGAGGATTTTAGTTATTCACCAGCACTATCAAGTGCAAATATTACATGGGACAAAGAAAATCTAACGGCATTTATGAAAAATCCGCAAGCGACGATTTCTGGCAATACTATGCCATTCATCGGTATTGACAATGAAGATGACGTAGCTGCAATTGTTGACTACTTAGAGAGTCTTCAATAGCAATGATTTCTTTTTTGCAGACGAATGCTGAAAAAGAAATCAGAAAGTGGTTAAACCAACATTTCCCTGTGCTTTGGCGATACTGCTTGATTCTTACAGGATCAAAAACATCTGCAAATGACTTGGCTCAGTCAACCAGCTTAAAGTCTCTTGAGAAACATAAGCAGTTCAAGGCAGGCTCTGATGTTGATAAATGGCTGTTTAAAATTGCGAAAAATATTTGGTTAAATGAATTGCGTTCGCAAGCAGTTAGGCGGGGAACAGGACTACATAACGTTGATGAAATAGAGCTCACTAATGGCACTTCGACATCTGAAAGTGTTTTAGAGGCCAATCTATTAATTAATAACATCATGCAATTACCCGAAGCGCAGCGTATTGCAGTAGGCTTGGTTTATGTTGAAGGATTTAGTTATCGCGAAGCTGCCGATTTATTAGATATACCTATTGGCACAGTAATGAGTCGTTTATCTATCGCAAGAGCAAAATTGTCGAACCGTCGCGATGCTAGTAAAGTGAGAATGTTATGAGTAATAAGTCTGAGTTTACCGATGAAGAGCTTACTGCCTATTTAGACGGTGAGAAAGACTATGTTGACGTAGAAGCCATTGAAAAAGCAATTGCTAAAGACCCTTCGCTAAGACAACGCATTGAACAACTAACGATAAATCGTGATTTAGTAAAGGATTCTTTTAACGACGTGCTTTTGCAAGCACCTGACTTTGCTGACAATAAAGTAGAAAATAAACGACAGTTACAGCCAATGGTTGTGCTGGCGACTGCTGTATGCCTATGTATAGGTATCACCATTGGCATTGGTTGGAAAAACACGCAAAACGACAATGCATTAAACCATTGGCATGATTACGTAGCGGCATATCAAGCATTATATATTAACAATACGCTATCTCACTTAACGCCTGTGCCACAACAACAGTTACAAGAGCTTGAACGCGTTGGCAGCGCGCTTGGCAAGTCGTTTGAACTTACTCAGCTGCAACAGCATGCCCAACTCGAGTATAAACGCGGACAAATCTTGGGTTTTGAAGGTCGACCGTTGATACAGCTGGCCTTTTTATCATCGGTGGGAGAGCCTGTGGCGCTATGTATTATGAAATCAGGTATTCCAAATGCGAGCATTTCGAAATCAACAATGGAAAGAAATCCTCAAATCCATGTCGGTAGCCTTGAAAGTATGGCAGCAGCACATTGGCAAAAAGACGGGTTCACATATTTGTTGATTGGCGGCACCGATGAACTCTTAATTACGGATGCAGCAGAACACTTTTTTGAGACAATATAAATGTGATTCTAAGCTGCTAGTTTAGAACTCTACCAACTTTAGACATATTTTCTCGGCCGATTTTTGCGCATATAGCATTGCCTATATGCGCAATTCGTTTTAAATCGACGCCGGTATCAATATCCATATTATCAAGCATATATAGCAAGTCTTCGGTCGCTACATTTCCACTCGCGTTTTGCGCTCCATTTTTTGCGCTTCCCGCGTATGGACAGCCGCCAAGGCCGGCGACTGATGCATCATACGTGTTTATTCCTTGGTCTAGCCCGACTAAGATATTCGCCAGCGCTTGACCATAGGTATCGTGCATATGCAGCGCAAGCCTGTTGGAATTGATGGTAGTTAACAGTAACGCCAAAAGCTGACATGTTTTTTTGGGGGTTCCAACACCGATCGTATCGCCTAAGGACACTTCATAACACCCTAATTCGAGAAGCGCATCAGTGGCGTACTTTACAGCAGCAATATCAACGTCGCCCTGATACGGGCAACCAAGTACGCAGGAGACATAACCGCGTACTCGTTTATTCTCTTTTTTCGCAGCGTCTATCACCATTTCGAACCGTTTAATACTATCCTCGATACTACAATTGATATTCTTACGTGAAAACGCTTCTGACGCCGCGGCGAAGACAGCTACCTCATCTACATTGGCGTTTATGGCATTTGTAAAACCTTTCTCGTTTGGCGTGAGAGCAGTGTATGTAACCCCACGTTTTCGATTTAGCTTTTGGAAGACAAGATCGCTATCCGCCATTTGCGGAACCCATTTAGGTGACACAAAACTACCAGACTCTATAACGCTATGACCAGCATCAGCAAGTTGTTCAATCAGCCAAACTTTTGTATCGACAGGCAGTAATTTCTGCTCGTTCTGTAAACCATCTCTTGGTCCAACTTCCACGAGCTTAACAGTATTTGGATAATTCATATTAGATTGGTGAGTTTTAATTTTTCATCAGTGTGATGAGAGAGGCGCCGCCATCTACTCTATCACCTGTTTCAAAATTACAGTTATCAATAACACCATCACGGGGTGATTTTATTGACTGCTCCATCTTCATTGCTTCAATTATGATTAAGGTTTGGCCTTTTGTGATTTCGTCATTTTTATCAACCAACACATCAACGACAACACCATTCATGGGCGCAATAATGTCATCGCCATCATCTACATTAGAGTTTTCCCCAAAGTTTGGTTTGACGATGTCAAAAAGAACTTGCCCATTATCACCAAAAATGCAGACGTTGTGCTCGTCTACAAAAAAGGCTGAACTGCTCGAAATATCATTTCTCTTAATGCATACGACACCATTATCGATGTTCCAATTGAGCAGGAATTCTTTGTTATCCAGCGCAATCAATAAGGTGTCTGGCGATACATTTGTTACTGTTCCTTCTAGTCTCGTTTGATTTGACGTGATAACGACGTTTCTTTTTTGTTCGTGATTAAGTCTAAAATTGTTGGTGGTATAAAAAACCGATGAGTCAGTTTTATTATTCGAAGACTCTGCATCAGCATTACTGAAACTGTTTTGCGTTGCCACGACAAACGCCATTAAATATTCATTCTCAGTGAGAATTGTTCCTGTATTGAGAACGTCGCTGTTTTGCGTAACGAAATTCGTGGTGAGGTCTGCATTTATAAAAGCTTGTGAACGAATGACTTTTAAGAGGTAGCTGATGTTAGTTTTTATTGGTCCGAGTCGGTACTCCTGCAATGCACCCTCTAGTAGCGCTAATGCAGTTTGTCTATCTTCGCCATAAGCGATGAGTTTTGCGATCATTGGGTCGTAGTAGACACTAATTTCGTCACCTTTTTGAACGCCAGTGTCTAATCGAATCGCGTTGCCGTTTTTGGGTGGTGCATGCGCGACTTTTAAACTGCCTGTACTTGGGAGAAAATCATTGTCCGGATCTTCTGCATAAATTCTTGCTTCAATAGCATGACCAGAGAACGCGAGCGTTTCCTGCGACTCGGGCAAGGTTTTGCCATTGGCGATATCAATCTGCCATTTTACTAAGTCTAAACCTGTTATGTATTCGGTAACTGGGTGCTCAACTTGCAGACGTGTATTCATTTCCATGAAATAAAAACGGCCATCACAGTCATACAAAAACTCTACGGTACCAGCCCCCCGGTATCCAATAGCAAGCGCCGCTTTTTTTGCAGTTTCTCCCATCAAATCTCTTGTCTCAGCGGGGAAATTTGGTGCGGGGGCCTCTTCAATAATTTTTTGATGTCGCCGTTGCACTGAACAATCTCGTTCAAATAAATGCACTGCATTACCAAAATTATCGCAAAACACTTGGATCTCAATGTGCCTTGGTTGTATGAGAAATTTCTCTATCAACATGTGATCATCCGCAAAACTTTTCATCGATTCGCGTTTTGCTGCAGTCAGTGCTTCTTGGAATTCTTCATCATTGAAGACGGTACGCATGCCTTTACCACCGCCGCCAGCAGATGCTTTTAATAATACGGGGTATCCAATCGTTTGTGCTTGTTGTTGAAGGAAATCCGGAGATTGTTCCTCGCCATGATAACCAGGAACAAGTGGAACATTGGCGTCATGCATGAGTTTTTTGGCTGTTGATTTTGAACCCATTGCGGTAATAGCATCAACAGGTGGACCAATAAAAATAATATTGTTTTGTTCGCACAACCGCGCAAATTCTGCATTTTCGCTTAAAAACCCATAGCCGGGATGAATCGCATCTGCGCCAACAGTAATGGCTTTAGCAATAATAATATCACTGCGCAAATAGCTTTCAGAGGAGGGGGCAGGTCCCAGTAAAACGGATTCATCTGCCATCATTACATGCATGGCATTTGCATCAATTTGTGAATATACAGCAACAGTTTTAATACCCATTGCTTTTGCCGTTTTCATAATTCTACAGGCGATTTCACCGCGATTGGCGACAAGGATTTTTGAAATCAACGCTCAATTCCCCTCGAATTAAAAATCATATTAAACATCCTCTCGAACCCACGCAGGCGCGCGTTTTTCCAGAAAAGCACCAAGTCCTTCTTGACCCTCACGGGAGACCCGAATGTCAGCTATGCAATGGCTTGTTTCATCAATTAATTGCTGATTGATTTCCTTACCCGTTATATTGATAGCGAGCTGCTTTGCTTTGGTGACGGCTGCTGGTCCGTTTTTAATTGTTTGGGCCAGTATTCCTTCAACGACCTCATCTATATCAGATTCACTCACACTTTCATGCAGCAGGCCAAGTCGCCTTGCTCGACGACTACTGATGACTTCAGCGGTGATAAAAAGCCTTTTAGCTTCTCTCAACCCCATCGCTTGAATCACATAGGGTGAAATCGTCGCAGGTACTAAACCAAGCTTTACTTCTGACAAACAAAACTTACTCAATCGACTGCCAATCGCAATGTCACAACATGCAATTAAACCAACTGCTCCGCCATACGCAGCGCCTTGTACTTTTGCTATTGTCGGCTTTCTGAAAAGATAAAGCGTATTCAGCATGCCGGCCAATTTATCAGCATCTGCTTTATTTTCTTCGACGCTGTAGCTGGCCATTTTTTTCATCCAATTGACGTCTGCCCCGGCACAAAAGGATTTCCCTTTAGCATCTAACACTAATACCCGAACATCATCATTTGAATCAGCGAGAGAAAAAGCATCGGTTAATTCCTCAATCATCACGTCATCAAATGCATTGTGACGATCAGGTCGATCGAGCGTTATCGTTGCTACACCGCGATTATCAATATGATATTTAATGTTATGCATAGGTTGTTTTCCTGTCATTAGTCAAAAAACAAAACAAAGCATTCGCTGAATTTACATTCTAAACACGCCAAACTGCGTATCCTGTATAGGTTGTTGTGTGCTCGCCTCAAGCGCCATGGCAACGACCTTTCTCGTGTCTTTTGGATCAATTACGCCATCGTCCCATAACCTCGCTGAAGCATAGAAAGGATGACCTTGTTTTTCATAGGTCTCGAGCACTGGTTGTTTAATCTCGGCTTGTTTGCTGTCGCTTAGTTCTTGATCATTTCTTTCTGCTTGCGTTTTTTTGACTTGTAAAAGCACACCCGCAGCTTGTTCACCTCCCATGACGGAAATCCGAGCGTTCGGCCACATGAACAAAAATCTGGGATCATACGCGCGCCCGCACATTCCATAATTACCCGCGCCAAAACTCCCTCCGATCAACACGGTAATTTTCGGCACTTTTGCACAGGCTACGGCTGTTACCATTTTAGCGCCATGTTTCGCAATGCCACCGGCTTCATACTGTTTTCCAACCATAAAGCCCGTAATGTTTTGCAGAAAAAGAAGCGGTATTTTGCGCTGGCAGCACAACTCAATAAAGTGCGCGCCTTTAAGTGCAGACTCCGAAAACAATATGCCGTTGTTGGCTAAAATGCCGACTTGCATGCCTTCAATGCGCGCAAAGCCGCACACTAATGTCGTGCCATATAACGCTTTAAATTCGCTAAATTCACTGTCATCAACGATGCGCGCAATGACTTCTCTCACGTCGTATGGTTGTTTATTGTCTTTGGGAACAATGCCGTATATCTCGTCGATATCATAGCGAGGCGGTTTACTATTAATCCTATTTGAGGGTTGATGCGAAGGAGATGTATTTAATCGCATGACAATATCGCGGGTGAGATGTAATGCGTGATGATCATTGTTAGCAACATGGTCAACAACGCCTGATACTTTGCCATGCACATCGCCACCGCCTAATTCTTCAGCAGTGACAATTTCGCCTGTGGCGGCCTGTACAAGTGGAGGTCCAGCAAGAAAGATAGTCCCTTGCTCCCTTACTATGATAGATTCGTCTGCCATCGCAGGTACATAAGCCCCTCCGGCCGTACAGCTTCCCATTACTACTGCAATTTGCGGAATATGTTTAGCAGACATGTTGGCTTGATTAAAAAAGATACGCCCAAAATGTTCTTTGTCTGGAAATACCTCATCCTGTCTGGGTAAGTTTGCACCGCCGGAGTCAACCAGATAAATACACGGCAGATAGTTTTCTTCAGCGATGGTTTGCGCGCGAAGGTGTTTTTTCACTGTGAGAGGATAATAGGTGCCACCTTTAACGGTAGCATCATTGGCGACAATCATGCACAACACGCCGTTAACTTTGCCAATTCCCGCAACGACACCAGCGCACGGCACATAGTCTTCATAGACCTCATGTGCTGCTATTTGCCCAATTTCAAGAAAACTTGATTGCGCATCAAGCAGGGCATCAATGCGTTCTCTTGCGAGCAATTTTCCCCGTGCTTTATGTCGCTCAGTATATTTCGTTCCGCCGCCTTCAGAGATTTTTCGGACTAGCGACTTGAGCGAATCAACTTGGGTTTGCATGTGCGCATAATTATCTTTAAATGCATCACTGGCAGGATTTACATCGCTTTTCAAAATAGCCAAGTTCGATCTCCAGATTAAGCAGTTTCTGTAAATAGTTCGCGCCCAATCAACATCCGTCTTATTTCTGATGTTCCAGCACCTATTTCATACAGTTTCGCATCACGCAGAAGCCGCCCTGTGGGATATTCGTTGATGTAGCCATTGCCACCTAGTAGTTGTATCGCATCCAGTGAAAGTTTTGTGGCAAGTTCTGCGGAATACAAAATAGCCCCCGCGGCATCTTTACGCGTTGTTTCACCTCGGTCGCAAGACTTAGCAACCGCATAAACGTATGCTCTTGCTGCATTTAATTGGGTGTACATATCAGCTATTTTGCCCTGTACTAACTGAAATTCACCTATCGATTGGCCAAACTGTTTGCGGTCATGAATATAAGGGACGACCACATCCATACAGGCTTGCATAATGCCAAGAGGGCCACCTGACAGCACTAATCGCTCGTAATCTAAGCCACTCATTAATACCTTTACGCCGCCATTTAACTCGCCAAGAACGTTTTCCTCAGGCACTTCACAATTTTCAAATACCAATTCGCATGTGTTTGAGGAACGCATGCCTAATTTGTCTAGTTTTTGTGCTCTTGAAAAACCTTCAAAATCGCGTTCAACAATAAAAGCAGTTATTCCTTTCGAACCCGCATTAACATCGGTTTTAGCGTAAATCACAAAGACGTTTGCATCAGGGCCATTGGTGATCCACATTTTGTTGCCGTTCAATATAAATTTGTCCCCTTGCTTGTCTGCACGCAATTTCATGCTGACAACATCAGAACCAGCATTTGGTTCGCTCATTGCCAACGCACCTATGTGCTCACCCGTGACCAGTTTAGGAAGGTAGGTTTGTTTTTGTTTTGCATTGCCGTTCTTGAAGATTTGATTAACACAAAGATTACTATGAGCGCCATAACTAAGCGCAATGCCAGCGCTGGCTCGACTGATTTCTTCCATAGCGACGGTATGTGCAAGGTAACCCATATTAGAGCCACCATATTCTTCACTGACCGTAACGCCAAGCAAACCCATTTCACCCAATTTTTGCCAAAGTTCATTCGGGAATTGATTACTCTCATCTGCTTTTTCAGCAAGCGGGGCGATTTCATGTTTGGCAAAATTATTGACGTGCTCTCGCAACATGTCCACGTCTTCGCCTAGGCCAAAATTCAATGTGGGATAAACGGCATTTATCATCTCTGTGTTCCTCTTTGGCTGGATGTTAATTCGATGAGCTCTTCCTTACATCTCGCTTCAACATCATCAAGCTCTTCCATTAACATGTTGATATCATTCAATTGAAGTTGAAGTACCTCTCGCTTAGTTTGGGTCAGATGCAGCATCGTCTTAAGTTGTTCGGCTGAGTTTGGATTTGTATCATATAAATCAAACAGATTTCTTATTTCGGCAAGTGAGAACCCTAAACGTTTTCCCCTTAATATGAGCTTTAACCTGACTTTGTCTTTATTTGAGTAAACGCGATTCAGGCCTTCGCGAACAGGGTTAATTAAGCCTTGTTCCTCATAAAATCGAATGCTGCGGGGCGTAACATCAAACTCACGCGCAATTTCCCCAATAGAAAATCTCTGTTTTGTCATTGCCATAATCTTTCCATTAACATAATGCTTACATTTTGCACTTTACGTTTACGTAAAGTCAAGTTAACGTAAAGGATAAATACAGTAACGAGATTTTATGTAGAGAAATCCAGTGTAAAAAATGCACCAGACAAATATTGGTGGGTTTGGCGGTAGTGATGGAGTGGCTATGTTCCCGTTAATTGTTTTTGAGGTGTTCCTGTTGCATTTAATTATAGGATTAAGACATT
>DDLV01000157.1 GCA_002340325.1 Glaciecola sp. UBA2563
TGACCCTTCGCCTGATTTCAAGTCAGGTGCATTCAGCCGGACTCTGCCACCTCTCCACAAGAAGATGCGCATATTAATGAGCAAACAGCTGTTTGTAAAGAATAAATAGCGTTTTTTTCTAAAAATCAAAAACTGGCAACTTTTTTTTGCTTTTACTTCGATAAAACTTGCTAATTTTTAATGTTCATGTGCCGATTTAACTTGAAAAATTGAACCAAAACCCATAAAACTACACTAAATAAGAGTAGGAATTTAACCCTTTAATCAGGAGAGAAAATGGACAGGCAACTGTACACTTCAACGGTCGATAGACCAGCTATCGAAATAAATAAGGTATTGAGAAATACCTACATGCTGCTGGCAATGACGTTAGCATTCAGCGCGGTTACCGCAATGATTTCAATGTTTATTGGTGTTGGTATGATTGGTTATTTCGCCATGTTCATTGGAGCGATAATAACGTTATTCATACTGCACAAGAAGGCAAATTCAGCAGCAGCACTGCCATTGGTGTTTCTGTTTACCGGTCTCATGGGTGCGTGCTTGGGACCCATTTTAAGCGTATATTTAGCTGCTGGTTCAGGTTTTTTGGTGTTTCAAGCATTAGCAGGAACTGCGATCATATTCCTCGGCCTATCTGCGTATGTACTTGTGACTAAGAAGGACTTCAGCTTTTTAGGTGGCTTTTTATTCGTTGGTATGATGGTTGTGCTCGTCGCCATTTTAGCAAACATTTTCTTCGCTATGCCTGCCATGTCTCTGGCAATCAGCGCGGCAGTTATTTTCATTATGTCAGGTTTTATACTATTCGATACGAGCAGAATAATTCATGGCGGTGAAACGAATTACGTACTGGCGACGGTTGGTTTATATTTAAGCATATACAACATATTTACATCGCTACTCACACTGCTTGGTTTTGCAGAAGATTAATCTCAAGTCAAAGCTAATCTGTTTTTAAACGAAACGCCCCGCTATAGGGGCGTTTTTTGTTTTATACTATACCCAACATAAATTTTAATTTTTATTGAAGTGGCAACGTTCAGTCTCTTTATTACAAAAGCACCCTATGATGCGAATAATGCACACAGCGCATTAATGTTTTGTCGCGAAGCGTTGGCTTTGGGGCATTGCATTGAGCACGTCTTCTTTTATGCAGAAGGCACGCAAATAGCATCTAGTCTTAGCAGCTTTAATAACGGTGAAACCGATATTCAAGCACTATGGATAGAGTGTAAGCTTGCACACAATGTTCCTTTAAAGGTATGTACTACAGCTGGTATAAGACGAGGAATTGCTTGTGCTGAGGATAATATGGGTTTCAATAATTACAATCAGCATTTCGAGCCGGTCGGGATGTTGGAATATTTCAGCGCCTTACGCTCAAATAAAGTAAAGAGCATACAGTTCTGATGTCATATTCATTGTTTATTGCGACTACACCGCCTCTCTATTCAAGCGCAAGTCAGGACTTAATTGAAGCTGCAATGTCGGCGGCAAATGCCGAACTAACGGTGAAAATTATTTTTGTAAACGAAGGTTGCTGGCAATTAACTACAAACACAAATAAAGCTGGTCTACGTAAAGATATCAATAAGCAACTTGATTTATTAACGCTGTATGAAATTGATGATATTTACTATTATATGCCACATCCAACCATTAAAAGTAAGCTATCGTCAATGACGGCAACCCAACCTGTCAAGACAGCAGAGGCATTCAATGAAATACTGAATAATGCAGAAAATGTACTGGTATTTTGACGATGTTGATTATGATGTTCTCTAGCGACAAGAATAAACTACTCCCCTTTGCAAAGGCAAAGAGTAAATTATTGCTGCTACAATCTGGCGTTTATCTATACAGTGAAATAGAAAGTAGTGAATTAGAAAACGCGTTTGAAGCAACCTATATCATCGAGACAGATTTTATCGCTAGCGGTTTAGACCCCGACACTTTAAAGAATCAATCAACCCACTTAATTACGCATTCAGAATGGGTTGAACTTTGTGCAATCAACCATCCAATTATCACCTTGCAGTGAATCAGACTGTAAATCACTTCACTATTTTAAAATATACAATGAACGTAATCAAAGTAGGTAATGCAGAATTAAAACTCGACAACAATGGGTACCTTGCTTCAATGGACGATTGGTCGCCGGAAGTTGCTACATCTTTTGCAGAAATTGAAATGCTCGAGCTTACCGAGCAGCACTGGAAAGTTATCCAATTTGTGAGAGATTTTTACCAACGATATGACACGAGTCCAGCCATTCGAATATTAGTCAAAGCGCTAAAAGAAACCTACGGTGATGAAATAGGTAACAGTCGTTATCTTCAGCGTTTATTCCCAAATGGTCCAGCAAAAATAGCTTGTAAGTTGGCAGGCCTACCAAAACCTGCCAAGTGCCTATAAAAGACAAAATGAAACACTGTTAACCATGACGTCGTTTTAAGCCTTTGAGGGACGCAACACCTCTACTCCACCCATATAATCAACAAGCACTTTGGGTATAACGACACTTCCGTCTGCTTGTTGATAATTCTCTAAGATCGCGACCAACGTTCTGCCAACAGCAAGGCCAGAGCCATTCAAAGTGTGCAGTAGTTCAGGCTTTTTCGTTCCGTTTGAACGGTATCTCGCTTGCATCCGTCGCGCTTGAAAGTCCATCACATTTGAACAAGAGCTGATTTCACGATAAGTATTTTGCGCCGGTAACCAAACTTCCAAGTCATACGTTTTAGTCGCAGAAAAACCCATATCACCAGTACATAAAATAACCTTTCGGTAAGGTAGCTCGAGTGCTTGCAGAATCGCTTCTGCATGTCCGGTTAACTCTTCTAGTGCCTGCATGCTTTTGTCGGGTTCAACAAGCTGAACGAGCTCTACCTTATCGAACTGATGCTGCCTGATTAAGCCTCTAGTATCTCTGCCATAACTGCCTGCTTCGCTTCGAAAACATGGTGTATGTGCCGTCATTTTTATTGGCAACGAATCCGCTTCGAAAATCGTGTTTCGGGCGATATTGGTCAACGGTACTTCAGCAGTTGGGATCAATGACAGTCCCTGCCCCTCCTCTGTCGCAGGCTTGGTATGAAAAAGATCATCGCCGAATTTGGGGAGTTGTCCTGTGCCATAGAGACTGTCAGCATTAACTAAATACGGTACGTAGACTTCCTGATACCCATGAAGCTTTGTATGCGTGTCCAACATAAATTGCGCCAAAGCACGGTGCAATCTGGCTACTACGCCGTTCATAACAACAAATCTCGAGCCGGTAAGCTTGGCGGCCATTTCAAAATCAAGACCGTTGTCTATTTGCACAGCAACGTCAACATGGTCCTTTACATCAAAATCATAGGTTGTCGGCGTTCCCCAGGTAGATACTTCAACATTATCATTTTCGTCTATACCAACAGGCACTTCTTCAGCTGGAACATTTGGCATTTGCTGATACAAATCATTCAGTGAAGTTTGCACGTCATCAAGCTGCTTTTTGGCACTTTCTAGCTGTTCACCTAGTGTATCTACATCTTTCAGAAGCGGATTGATGTCCTGACCCGCAGCTTTTGCTTTACCAATCGATTTTGACCGCGTATTCCGCTCGTTCTGTAATTCTTGAGTACTTATCTGTAGTTTTTTTCTTTGTTCTTCCAAAGCAAGATAAGCGCCCACATCTAATTTGAATCCTCTTTTGGCAAGTTGTTTAGCTGTCTCTTCAATATTATTTCTCAATAATCGAGGATCTAACATCTATTCTTATCCTTTTACTGTTAAAAGTGCTAAATAAACACAGCCAATACACAACGTCACGTTTAAAAGAATGTTAAGTGTTGCACCAACAAGGTTTCCTTCTTGAATCAACAAAACAGTTTCAAGTGAAAAAGTGGAAAATGTTGTCAATGCACCAAGAATACCCACGGTAATAAATGCTTTTAACTGTGGGTTTTGTATATCGTGCTGCTGAAAATATGCGTAGATCAGTCCAATCAGAAATGACCCTATCACGTTGACGGCAAGGGTACCAAAAGGAAAGCTTTTTCCCAATAGATTTAATGCCTGTTGCTGAATAAATAACCGAGTGCATGCGCCTAGAGCGCCGCCGCCGGCTACGGCGATATAAGTATACAGCGTTAACATGTGCGGCTTGTCATTGTTCTTTGTTATCTTTGATCGTCTATGACGTACCCATCCGGTATTTGGGCGATAAAATTTTCTAAAGCAAGCATGGGATTAATTTTAATGTCTGTAAAAACGAGGTTATTGACTTGGCCTTGCAAATCCTTTGTCTGAAATCTATTCAAATTACCAAGTTCGTCAAAAAACAATGACAACTCAGTAATGTTTGCATCAGACGCACCAGACATTATAAGGTATTGGTTGTCCTCTCGCGTAACACTTACATTTTCCCATGCATCATCATTATCGTTGAGTAAAAGTGCCAATGGATTATCTGCAATTACACTTGCTTGATTGAGAATAGTGACTTGTTCAACAAAAGGGTCTATGTTGTAAATATGTTTGCCATCGATGATTGATAAGCTTTCATCGGGTGATAAAACTTCCCAACGCATTTTATCAGGTTTGCCAAAACTCAACTTACCTGATGTTTGCTGCAATTCATCGCCCTTTTCATTTTGCACTATTTGGACAAAATTAGCGCTATAGCTACTGATCTCAAGCAGCTTTTGTCGAAGTTCCTGCTGTGCATCCGATGCTTGTATTGCGTCTTCGGCATTTGCTTTTTGATGAACTACCGCTACCAATATAAGGATTGTTAACAGCAAAAACGATGTTAAGAAATTTTTCATATCAGCCTTTTACCGGGGGCGGCGCTAGCACTTCCCTATTTCCATTGTGTCCTGCTGCACTTATGACGCCATCTATTTCCATTTGTTCCACAATTCTCGCGGCGCGGTTATATCCAATTCTGAATTTTCGCTGCACCGAAGACACCGATACCTTTCTTGTTTCAGTGACAAACTGAACAGCCTCATCGTAGAATGCGTCGTATTCCTGCTGTTCTGCGCCTTCGACTTGCTCCCCAGGAAGCAGTGTCTCCGGACTCATTTCGCCCGACAAAATTTCATCGATATAGTCGGGCTCCCCGCGATTCTTCCAATCCGCGACAACAGCATGGACCTCGTGATCGTCGACAAATGCACCGTGAACCCTTGTTGTCACACTTGTGCCTGGAGGGTTATATAGCATATCGCCCATACCGAGTAACGATTCTGCGCCTTGTTGGTCGATAATAGTTCGCGAATCAATTTTGCTCGAAACTTGAAATGCAATACGGGTCGGTATATTTGCTTTAATAAGACCTGTAATGACATCAACTGAAGGTCGCTGAGTGGCCAAAATTAGATGTATACCGGCGGCTCTGGCTTTTTGCGCGATTCGAGCGATCAGCTCTTCTACTTTTTTGCCAACAATCATCATCATGTCTGCAAATTCATCTACTACAACAACTATTGATGGAAATTTTTCCAACGATGGCGCAAATTCATCCATGCTCTCGTTGGGGTTCCATAGTGGATCTAATAGCTCTTCCCCTTTTTCTGCAGCTTCAATAATTTTTTTGTTATAACCACTTAGGTTTCTAACGCCAAGCGCTGACATCAGACGATACCGTCGCTCCATCTCACCGACACACCATCGCAAAGCATTAGCAGCTTCTTTCATATCAGTAACGACTTCGGTAAGTAAATGAGGAATGCCTTCATAAACTGACAATTCAAGCATCTTCGGGTCGATCATAATCATTCTGACATCTTCAGGTGTTGATTTGTATAGAAGACTTAAAATCATGACATTCACACCGACAGACTTGCCCGAACCCGTCGTACCGGCTACCAACAAGTGAGGCATTTTTGCCAAATCCACAACAACGGGTTGCCCTGAAATATCTGCACCTAATACCATGGTTAATGGGGATTTATTTGATTGGAATGCATTGCAACCAATGACTTCACTCAAACGAACCATTTCACGGTTTTTATTTGGAAGTTCAAGTCCAATAACGGACTTGCCAGGAATAACTTCAACGACGCGAACTGAAATAGCTGACATTGCTCTTGCTAAGTCTTTAGCTAAACCGACAATCTTATTTACTTTTACACCAGGTGCTAAGTCCATTTCAAATCTGGTGATAACGGGCCCAGGCAGCACATCAACAACAGTTGCTTGAATGTTAAAGTCTGCAAGCTTACTTTCCAATAACCTAGAGACTTGTTCGAGTTCTTCAGATGTCACTGGGTTTTTTCTGCGGTCTGCGCGCTGCAACAATTCAAATGATGGCATTGTGCCGGTAACTATTTTGGGTTTATCGTCGATGGCAGTATTTTGCTTGGCTATCTTTTTCTCAGAGACCTTGGGCGACTTTTCTTGAATATTTTCATTTTTCCCTTCTCCTTGAGAAAAAGCGTCAACGTTAGCTCCTGGTGCAGTCTCTTGTAATTGTGTGCTGGGTGAAGTTGTCAGCGTGTCATTAGATATTTTTGAAGGTAATAATTCTGGCTGCGCTTGCAAAATGTCTATGTTTTTCTCCCGACTTTCTGATCGTGACAGCGTATTGTTTGATAGACCTTTAACCAACCTAACAGCAAGTGATGATAACCAGATGGCTTTCTCTCCCAGCCAGTCAACAATTTGTAGCCATGAAACACCGGTTGTTAAGGTAAAGCCTGTACAAAAGAAGCAGAGAAGTAACAAAATAGTGCCAACAACACTGAAATGCGGAATAAGTGCACTACTGATAATATCACCCATTGCACCGCCTGCTGAGACGTTATAGACATCATCAAAATTAATGCTTGCTAGACCTGTAAAACCGAACACTACTAAGAGGATCCCAATGACACGAAGTGAAATAGTGAGATAATCGAGCTCTTTTGAACGGCGTATATGCAAAAACAAATACCATCCAATAAAAGCAAGACCAAACGGAATAATATAAGCACTTACACCAAAACCAAATATCAGTATATCCGCGCAATATGCACCAGCGCTTCCCATCCAATTTTGAATTTCTCGCTCAAATCCAGTTTGGCTCCAACCTGGGTCGCTTGGATCAAATGTGACCAACGCAACTAACAAGAAAAACGAGAAAACGCATGACATGATCATGCCAACTTCAATAAGTCTTTGAGAGCCTGATAATCTAGTCATAATGGCAGTATTCGATAGTTCATATTGGTGAGGTTAATATTACAATATGCTGTGAGTTATTTCTTGTAAGATAGTGGCAGGGTTTTGTGCTTTTGTAATAGGTCGGCCAATGACTAAATAATCAACCCCTGCTTCAATCGCTTGTCGGGGAGTCATGACTCTACTCTGATCATCTTGTTCAGATCCCAACGGACGAATACCCGGCGTAACCAAAATAAAATCCTGCAAAACATCGCGCAAGATTAGCGCTTCTTGTGCAGAGCAAACAACACCATCTGCACCACCATTGTATGCAAGTTGCGCCAGAGACTTGACCTTATCACTTATATTCGTATTACCGTAGACAGTCGTCACCTGGTCCTGATCCATGCTTGTAAGTATTGTAACAGCAGTGAGTAAAACTGGCTTATTCGATGATGCACAAGCATCTTTCGCTGCTGCTATCATGCGCTCTCCGCCAGATGCATGCACGTTAACCATCCATACACCAAGCTTAACAGCAGCTTCGACGGCCTTAGCAACCGTATTGGGAATATCGTGAAACTTTAAATCAAGGAATACATCGAATCCTCTATTCACCAGTGATTTAACAAACTCGGGACCAAACAATGTGAACATCTGTTTACCAACTTTAAGCTTGCAATTATCTGGAGATAGTTGCTCAACAAGTGCTATCGCTGACGATACGTCGTCAAAATCCAATGCAACTATTATCGGGCTCGATACCATTAATATTTACTCCCCATCGATACCTACAACAGGTTTAATGGTCGACCAATTTTTACATGATGGGCATAACCAATAAAGTTGACGCCCCGAAAAGCCGCAGCTATGACAGTGATATTTTGGTCGTTGGCTAATTTGTTTGTCCATCAATAATTGTAATTCTTCTATGCTCTTTTTGATCACCATATCTTCAGTTTGATCAGCATATAAACCCAATAACGCTTTAAACCCTCTAATTGTTGGATGCTGTTTGAGTTGCTTTAAGAGTATCTCTGTTGCTGTCCTACTATCTTTATCGAGTGCAATGATCTTTACTTTGGCAATGTATGACGATGCACATTTTTCCCAATAAGGCTCGATTATTGAATCCAGTTTATCCCAAGCATCAACTTTTTCAGCGCACTTTTCTAGCAGTGGTATTGCTTCACTTAACCAATCTATATCTCGCTTTGGTATTTCAGCTAAGTAATCCATTGCCAATGCATACTGCTCTTTCTGAATGGAAAACTTACCTAATTCAAGCCATGGACGCACTTCTTTACCTTCCACTAAAATCGCTTTTTTGAGCGTTCTTTCCGCTTCTTTTTCATCACCTTCCTGCAGGAGTTCTAATGCCTGTTCACAGTAGAAATGCGACAAATAGAGATACATTACTTCGTCATTAGGTGTAATTTTAAGGCTTCTCGAGGCGAGTTCTAGTGCTTTATGCCACTCTTTCGTGACCTGATAAATATTAAAGAGCTTTTGCTGTGCAACTGGAAAATGTTTGTCGTTATCAAGCAGCTGTAAAAAAACGCCTTCAGCCCTTTCTAAAAAGCCAGCCAACAAGTAATCGCTGCCTAATTCAACAAGCGCCATTGCTTGTTGTTGACCATTAATTTCTTCCCGGCTAATCAAGTTTTGATGCACTCGGATAGCTCTATCTAGTTCTCCTCTATGACGGAAGAAATTACCCATTGCAATATGCGTTTCGACGGTATCGGTATTGACACTTATCATTTTCATGAAAGTATCAACAGCCTTATCCGCTTGGTCTGATAGAAGCAGATTAAGGCCTTTGTAGTAATGGTTTGATAATATACTGGATTGCTTGCGCTGAGCCCGGCGCAGGCTGTTGCGGCCCATAACCCAGCCGTATGCCACCGCCACAGGAAGAAGAAGGAATAATAATTCCAGCATTTAGCTTATTTTTCCTGACTCACTTTTGCTAATTTTCGTTTTAGGATATTTAACTTCAGCCTGCTTGATAAATAACCCGAAAACATGCCCAAGACCCCTAAGAAAAAACCAATGAGTAACATAATCATCATTAATGTGGCCATTTTCATTTCGCTTTGTGCCACTAAGTAGTTGACGGTCACTACGCCTGTGTTTCTAGAACCGACCACAGCAGCTAATAGAAGTGCAGCGACAACAATAATAAACAATAAAATCCGCTTCATACTCGACAACAACTGGGTTACAGATCGACTCTTTCCCTCAGTTCTTTCCCTGCTTTAAAATGTGGTACGTGCTTACCTGTCAAATCGACAGTATCCCCGGTTTTTGGATTTCTTCCAACTCGAGGAGCTCTATAGTGAAGTGAAAAGCTGCCGAACCCTCGGATTTCGATACGGTCACCTTTTTGTAATGTTTGCGCCATTTGTTCAAGAAGTTCCTTCACGGACTCTTCCAACTCTTTACCTTGAAGGTTGCCTGTTTTGAGACTTAATCTTTCAATTAATTCTGATTTTGTCACCGCTTGTCCCCATTGTTAAATCAATGTTTTGATGCCAATCATCTTTTGCTCTAAACAAAAAGAGCGGCTTGTAAGCCGCTCTTTCATAAGACAAATAAATTATTCGCCTTTTGCGGCTTTAAATGCCTCAGCCATTGCGCTCAGACCACTCTCGTCCTGGCTGTTAACTTTATCAAGAGCTTCTTTTTCGTCAGCTTGATCTTTCGCTTTTACAGAAAGATTAACGACGCGATTCTTGCGGTCAACGCCAGTAAACTTAGCTTCGATACTGTCGCCGACACTAACAACGTCTGCAGCATCTTCAACTCTATCTCGAGAAAGGTCGCCTATTCTAATATAGCCCTCAACTTCCTCTGCAAGTTTAACAGTAACGCCTTTGATATCGGCTGCCGTTATTTCTCCGGTAACAATAGCACCTTTTTTGTTCTCTGTCAGATACTTATTAAACGGATCTTCTTCAATCTGTTTCACACCAAGCGATATACGTTCACGCTCAGGGTCGACCTGTAAGACAACCGCTGTGATTTCGTCACCTTTCTTGTAGTCTCTGACCGCTTCTTCGCCAGCTTTCTGCCAAGAGATATCAGATAAATGAACGAGGCCATCTATTCCACCATCAAGGCCAATGAAGATACCGAAATCAGTGATAGACTTAATCTTGCCGGTAACTTTTTCGCCTTTTTCATGTGACTTAGCGAAAGTTTCCCAAGGGTTGTCAATGCATTGCTTGAGACCAAGTGAAATTCGACGTCTTTCTTCGTCTATTTCAAGTACCATTACGTTGACAACATCGCCTAAGCTCACAACTTTCGATGGATGGATGTTTTTATTCGTCCAATCCATTTCCGACACATGCACAAGTCCTTCGACACCGTCTTCAATTTCGACGAAACAACCATAATCGGTCAAATTAGTCACCGCACCACTCAAGCGCGCACCTTCAGGATAGCGCTCGGCGATTTCCTGCCAAGGATCGCTTCCCATTTGCTTCATTCCAAGGGATACCCGCGATTTTTCCTTGTCGAACTTCAATACTTTCACGCTAATTTCGTCGCCAACAGCAACGACTTCTGAAGGATGTTTAACGCGCTTCCACGCCATATCAGTAATATGAAGCAATCCATCTACACCACCAAGGTCAACAAACGCACCGTAATCAGTAAGGTTTTTAACAATACCTTTTACTTCATCGCCTTCTTCCAGATTTTGTAATAGTTGGTCGCGCTCTGCACTATTTTCAGCTTCAATTACTGCTCTTCTTGAAACGACAACATTATTGCGTTTCGCATCTAGTTTGATAACTTTAAATTCTAGTTCTTTATTCTCGAGATGATTGGTTTCACGAATAGGTCTCACATCGACCAATGAACCTGGAAGGAATGCTCTGACAGTATTAACTTCAACTGTAAAGCCGCCTTTGACCTTACCGTTGATCATACCTTTGATAGTGGCTTTTTCTTCGTAAGCTTTTTCAAGCTCTAGCCATGCTTCGTAGCGTTTCGCTTTTTCACGAGATAAAATCGTTTCACCGAATCCATCTTCTACTGCATCTAATGCTACGTCAATGGTGTCGCCTATTGCGATTTCTAATGTTCCATCTGCAGCTTTGAATTGTTCTGCAGGTATTGCACTTTCTGATTTGAGCCCAGCATCAACTAGCACGATATCTTTGTCTATTGATACAACAGTGCCTTTAACAATGGCACCTGGTCTTGTTTCTAGCTGTTGAAGGCTTTCTTCAAAGAGTTCAGCAAAATTTTCAGTCATATTTTCTTTACTTAAAAAATCCGATTCTCTACCATGAAAATGCGGGGTTGTTAAATTTAACGAGCCATCCTGTCTCGCGATTATTACATATTGCGCTTTTAGCGCGCCTGTCTTTTAAACTAAACGTCGATCCAATACTTCTTTCATTGCGATATCAAATACTTGGACAGCATCTAAGGTAGAAGAATCGATGATGATTGCATCATCCGCGGCCTTAAGAGGCGCGTTACTCCTATTTATATCTCGATCGTCTCGAGCCTTTATGTCAGTTAAAAGGCGCGAGATTTTAACATCATGCCCTTTTTCTTTCAACTCAATAAATCTGCGCTCTGCGCGAACTTCAGCACTTGCCGTTAAATAAAATTTCAAGTCTGCATTATCAAAGACAACCGTGCCCATATCTCGACCATCTGCTACCAAGCCTGGCGACATCGCGAAACTTCTTTGTCGTCTCAACAAAGCCTCTCTGACTGGAGGGATGGCAGCAATAGTTGATGCAACAGCGCCAACGTTCTCATTTCGAATATCAAAGGTAACATCTTCACCTTCCAATACGATCTTGGTTGTACCGTTCACAGATTCGAAACTAACATCAAGGCCAGATGCGAGTGGAACTAGTGCGTTGACGTCGTCCAAGGGGATATCATGGTGAAGTGCTGCTAACGCAAGGACGCGATAAATGGCGCCACTATCAAGTAAATGCCATCTTAATGTACTGGAAAGTTTAAGACACAATGTGCCTTTGCCAGCGCCGCTGGGACCGTCTACTGTTATGACAGGAATGTTTTGCATATGAAGCAACGAACTGTGAATTAATTGAAAGCGCGCGCATTATACTGCGCTAGCAATTTAAAACAACAATAATCAAAAAAAATGATTAGGGCGTGCCCTAGCGTTTAGAAATTTTATCCAGCGCTGCAAAATAATCAGGAAAGGTTTTCGATGTGCAACCTGGATCATTAATAGTAACACCACTATTTTCATCTAAGGCAACTAATGAAAAGCACATAGCCATGCGATGGTCATCATATGTGTCAATTTCTGCATGCCTAATTCTTTCTGGTGGGATTATATGAATATAATCATTCCCTTCCTCAACTTTTGCACCTACTTTTCTTAACTCAGTGGCCATCGCGTGAAGTCTGTCAGTTTCTTTAACTCTCCAATTGTATATGTTGCGAATTGTTGTTGGTCCTGTTGCAAAAAGTGCGGTCGTCGCAATCGTCATAGCCGCATCTGGTATATGATTCAAATCTAAGTCAACGCCTGTTAATTGTCCTTTTTTGACAGTAATGCTGTAATCATTCCAAATCACAGTTGCGCCCATCTTTTCCAATACAAGTGCGAAGTCTTTATCTCCTTGTACTGATGCAGTGCCAACGCCATGCACGGTAACACTGCCGCCTTTAATGGCCGCAGCGGCCAAAAAATAGGAAGCAGACGATGCATCACCCTCAACGACAAACTTATCGTTGGCTATGAACTTCGCTGATTTATCAATACAGAATTGCTTGTATTGATTGTTTACAACGCAAACACCAAACTTCGCCATAGTATCGGTCGTAATATCAATATATGGTTTGCTTACCAATTGCCCCGTTATATTAATATCAATTGACTTATTGAGTAGTGGCGTTGCCATCAATAATGCAGTTAAAAACTGACTTGAGACACTGCCATCCACTTCAAATGTGTCTGCATGTATTTCACTTGGTTTTATGTGGATCGGTGGGTATCCGGTATTTTCAATATATTCAATGTTTGCACCGGCATGTATAAGCGACTCTGTTAAGTCGCCAATAGGTCGCTCATGCATACGAGGCTCGCCGTGCAAAATGACGTTGGCATCACTGAACGCCAAAGCTGCACAGAGCGGTCGCATCGCTGTGCCAGCATTACCAAGGAAAATCTTTTGCTTCGTTTCTGACCTAAATCGTCCTCCAAGGCCAGTTATTTCACATACCGATTTGTTATCATTAAGTGTATAGCTAACACCTAATTGCGCTAATGCGGTTAACATATGACGAATATCATCACTATCAAGCAAGTTTGTTAATCGACTCTTGCCATCGGCCAGCGCAGCGAGTAACAGCGCTCTATTACTTAAACTTTTCGAACCCGGTATTGTGACCTCGCCGCTCACTTGCTTTATCGGAGCGAGATAAATAGCGTCTAAATCTGCGATGTTTGCAGTTGCCAAATCATCCATGTTTTTTCTCAAAATCTTGCATAAAAGCCGTCAGTGCCTGAACACCTTCTAATGGCATTGCATTGTAAATGCTTGCACGCATTCCCCCAACGAACCGGTGGCCTTTGAGAAACATTAAACCAGCTTTCTCAGCCTCACTAAGAAACAGTTTGTCTAATGACGTTTCATTTAAATGAAACGTCACGTTCATTTTGGAACGATAATCAGTCGAAATATTGTTTTGGTAAAATTCTGACGTATCGATAGTTGAATAAAGTAATTGTGCTTTGGAATTATTCAACTTTTCCATTTCTGCCAAACCACCATTTTCTAACAACCACTCGAAAACCAATCCTGCCAAGTACCATCCAAAGGTCGGAGGCGTGTTGTACATGCTGCCATCTTTCGCTTGTTGTGCATAATCAAATACTGCCGGTGTATCTTCGCGTGAATAACTGAGCAAGTCTTTTCTGACGATCACAATTGCCAGTCCGGATGGACCGATATTTTTTTGTGCACCCGCATAAATAATGCCAAATTTATTAACATCAATGGTTTTGCTCAGAATGTTTGATGACATGTCTGCAACGATTGGAACACCATGCTTACTATGCGGCACCCAATTGATTTCGATGCCGTCTACAGTTTCGTTTGGACAATAGTGGAAATATGCTGCGTCTTTCTTTATTTGCCATTGATCAGGTTGCGGAACCATTAACATGCCGTCTTCCAGAGAAGCCTTTGCAACAATGTCCACATCCATGTATTTTTTTGCTTCAGTTACTGCGATTTGTGACCATTGACCGCTTAGCAAGTGTTGGCAAAAAGATCCCCGTTTAGCGAGATTCATGGGTACAGAAAAGAATTGCCCGCGGCCACCTCCCTGCAAAAACAACACCTCATAATCGTCTGAAATAGACATGAGTTTTCTCAAATCAGCTTCTGCTTTCTCTGCACAAGCAAGAAAATCTTTGCCTCTATGACTGATTTCCATGACTGAAACGCCCAGGCCATTCCAATCAAGAAGCTCTTGTTGTGCTCTCGATAGCACCTGTTTGGGCAATGCAGCGGGACCTGCACTAAAATTGTAAATCGATTCCATGTTTACTTGTGTATCTCGTACTTCTAATCTTTATCGGTTGGATCCTGAGCTGATTCGTCATCTGATGCATTGTTGCTAGTGTTATTTACTTCACTATCAGCATTATCTTCAGTAGCGTCATCGTCATCCGCGCTGGGAACTTCTTCAATTTTTTGAATCGCAACCAAGTTTTCGTCAGCGCCAGTTTTGATTAACGTGACACCTTGCGTATTTCGACCAACGACCGATACTTCGGAAACACGCGTACGAACAAGCGTTGCTTGGTCTGAAATCAGCATTATTTCATTTTCTTCATCAACCTGCACCGCACCAACAACAGCGCCATTCCTTTCAGAGACTTTTATGGACACAACACCTTTTGTCGCTCTGCTTTTTGCTGGGTATTCATTGATGTGGGTTCGCTTTCCATAGCCGTTTTCAGTTGCGGTTAAGATATGCCCTTCACCTTGAGGGATTATAAGTGACACAACTGCCTCTTCAGATTCCAGTTTGATTCCTCTCACACCGGTAGCAGTTCGACCCATTGGCCTGACTTGCTCTTCATTAAAACGAACAACTTTACCCGCATTAGAAAACAGCATTACCTCATTTGCACCATCAGTTAAATCGACGCCAATAAGCTCATCACCATTGTTTAGATTAACTGCGATAATGCCATTTGCGCGAGGACGTGAATACTCCGTTAACTCGGTTTTTTTAACAGTTCCGTTCTTTGTTGCCATAAGGACATATTTACCAGCTTCAAATTCTTGAATCGGTAAAATTGCCGTAATTCTCTCACCATCTTCAAGAGGCAGGATGTTTATGATAGGCCTTCCACGTGCATTTCGGCTGGCAAGCGGTAATTGGTAAACTTTCAACCAGTACAATCTGCCGCGTGTTGAAAAGCACAGAATATGATCGTGCGTATTTGCTACCAGCAAACGCTCAATATAATCTTCTTCTTTCATCTTTGTAGCGGACTTACCTTTGCCGCCGCGACGCTGCGCCTCATAATCTGAAAGTTTTTGATATTTGACGTATCCTTCTCTGGATAAGGTAACCACAACCTCTTCTCGCTCAATTAGATCTTCAATATTGATATCGTGGGAAGCTGCGGTGATCTCTGTACGTCGTTCATCACCGAACTCATCTCTAATTGCAACAAGCTCTTCGGTGATGACTTCCATTAACCTCGCTGAACTTGACAAAATCTCCAATAATTCGGCAATAACGTCGATCAAATCTCTATATTCATCAAGAATTTTCTCGTGCTCAAGACCTGTTAGTTTGTTGAGTCTTAAATCCAAAATCGCCTGAGCTTGTGTTTCCGTTAAGTGGTAACTGTTGTCAATAATTCCATATTCATCGGATAACCAATCCGGGCGCGCTGCATCTGTGCCTGCTCTCTCTAACATCTCAGCGACATCGCCAAGTTTCCATGACGTTTCAACTAATGCGCGTTTAGCCTCAGCTGGGCTCTTACTGCTTTTGATGAGTTCAATAACCGGGTCAATATTGACAAGCGCAATCGCAAGTCCTTCTAAGATATGTGCTCTTTCACGCGCCTTTCGCAACTCAAACACGGTGCGACGCGTAACGACTTCACGACGATGCAGAATGAAAGATTCAAGAATTTGTTTTAAGTTAAACACTTTGGGCTGGTTTTTATCCAGCGCCACCATGTTGATACCAAATACCGTTTGTAATTGCGTATTTGCATACAACTGGTTGAGAAGCACTTCGCCAGACTCATTGCGTTTAACTTCAATCACAATGCGCATGCCATCTTTATCAGATTCATCTCTAAGCGCCGATACGCCTTCAATACGCTTTTCTTTTACAAGTTCTGCAATCTTTTCAATCAACCGCGCTTTGTTTACCTGATACGGTATTTCATTGACAATAATGGTTTCTTTGCCATTATCCTCTTGCTCAATGTTTGCGCGCGCACGTAAGTATATTTTGCCTCGCCCAGTCTTATAGGCATCCACTATCCCCTTTCTGCCGCTAATAAGTGCTGATGTGGGGAAATCTGGTCCTGGTATATGTTCAAGAAGGCCTTCTATTCCAAGCTCTGGATTTTCAATAAGGGCAATGCAGCCGTTAATAACTTCCGTTAGATTGTGCGGTGGTACATTCGTCGCCATACCAACTGCGATACCCGAGGAGCCATTTACAAGCAGGTTTGGAAGCTTCGTTGGCAACACTTCTGGAATTAGTTCGTTACCATCATAATTAGGGACAAAATCAACCGTCTCTTTCTCTAGATCGGCGAGTAGTTCATGCGCGATTTTTGACATGCGAACTTCGGTATATCGCATTGCTGCGGGCGAATCGCCGTCAACTGAACCAAAGTTCCCTTGCCCATCTACCAACATGTAACGCAATGAAAAAGGTTGGGCCATTCTAACAATAGTGTCATAGACAGCAGAATCACCATGAGGGTGATACTTACCAATAACATCACCGACTACACGAGCTGATTTTTTGTAAGGCTTGTTGAAGTCATTTTTAAGCTCATTCATCGCAAAAAGAACACGTCTATGAACTGGTTTTAGTCCATCTCTAACGTCGGGTAAAGCTCGCCCAATAATTACGCTCATAGCGTAATCCAAATAACTATTTTTGAGTTCTTCTTCGATTGTAATTGGGGAGATTTCTTTAGCGTTATCGCTCATAGGAAGTTTGGTCCTTATTTATACAGTCCCATCTCAAGTAGTCTCAGCTTCAATTCTAACGATATATCCACTTTGGATGTTTCGATGAATAGCTTGCTGAATGGCAGTTACTCGAAAGATGGATGCATTATTATTATCACCTTTGCTTAACTGATAAATAATATCATAAAAATCTGAGAAGGTACGGCAGAAGTCGATGCTAATTGCAAAATCCGTTAAATGCTTACTTTATAGCCTGTCTAACGCCTGATTTATGTCTTTTAAAAGGTCATCAATTGCCTCACAACCAACGCTCAAGCGAACAAGGCCTTCAGACACATCATCTGTCCCCCACCTAGCTCTGCGTTCAGCCATCGTGTGCACTCCACCAAAACTTGTCGCTTCAGCAATTAAACTCGTTGCCTGTAAAAAATTACATGCAGATTGCATACAACCCAAGTCAAAAGATACCAAGAAACCGAAATGACGCATTTGCTCTGTTGAAACATGGTACGACGGATCGGTAACCAACCCTGGGTAGCGCACTTTTTGTACTCGCTCATGTTCATTCAACATCTTTGCAATCGACAGTGCGTTTGAACTCATGCGTTGTAATCTCATATCAAGCGTTGTAAGCCCCCGTTGAACCAGCCATGCTTCCATCGGTCCTGGGATGCTCCCTGAAAGTGTTCGCCATAATTTGACGCGAGCAAAAATCTCGTGATGATGAGTAGATACATGGCCCAAAAGCACGTCGCTGTGTCCGTTTAGCGCTTTTGTGTCAGCGCATATTGAGATGTCAGCTCCTAAAGCGAGCGGGTTTTGGCCATGAAATGTCATCGCTGTATTGTCAATTGCGAGAATGCCATTAGCTGAGTGAACCTTATTCGCCAACATTGAAATATCAACAACATCCAGTAGCGGGTTACTCGGTGTTTCAATCATCACAAAATCAACAGAACTAAAATCAAACGCAAGTAACTCAGTTGTTTTTACAAAGTGTGTCTTAATACCATTCGGAATCAGAAACTCAGTCGCGAATGCGCGTGTGGCATAATAACCATCTGCAGGTAATAACAAGGTATCACCGCTTTTCAATAACGCGCTCAAAACCGCTGAGATCGCCCCCATTCCGGACGGAAACAAAACAGTTTCACCCCCTTCTAATTCTGAAAGGTATGATTCAAGCGAAGTCCAAGTAGGATTGCCAAATCGTCCGTACTGATAATCGGCATTATCGGTGCTTCCCTGCAGATGAAAAGTGCTCGCAAAAACAGGACTGTCAGAAAATGGCTGCCCTTGTAAAGATTGACTAGCACCAGCGTGAATTACTTTGGACCCAATATTAAGTTTTTTCATATACAGTGTAGTAACTAGCTTTTTATAATTTATTTTACAGTATAATTGCACGTGAACATCGCACCATATTAGTTTTAGTTATAGCAGGGCATTGGCGCACTTTGCTGTAGTCGAAACCTTCAAAATCTTATTCAAATGAGACATTATTTTGCACAACCAAGATAACAATATCGACATCGACGAACTTAATAAATTTTCTACATTATCATCCCACTGGTGGGACGATAAAGGCGCTTTTAAAAGCCTACATGATATTAACCCATTAAGAGTCGAATATATTACTGATAAGGCTGATGGGTTATTTGATAAAACAGTATTAGACATCGGATGTGGTGGGGGTATTCTGTCTGAGGCACTTGCTGCTCAAGGAGCAAACGTTACCGGTATTGACATGGTAGATGCGTCTTTAGAGATTGCCAAAATGCATTTACTGGAATCTGGACAACATGTTAATTATCAGTTGGCGACGGCTGAGTCTTGGGCTTTGAGTAATAGAAACCATTATGATGTAGTCTGTTGCCTTGAAATGCTAGAGCACGTGCCAGATCCTGCATCTATTATCAAAGCTGCTGCAGATTTGGTTAAGCCTGGCGGCGTCGTCATATTTTCAACTATCAATAGAAATATTAAAGCATATCTTATGGCGATAGTAGCAGCGGAGTATGTGTTAAATTGGGTGCCAAAAGGCACGCACGATTACAAAAAGTTGATAACGCCATTTGAATTAGCATCGATGCTCGAAGATACACAACTTGAAGCAAACGAGCTAATGGGACTTCATTATAACCCTTTACTTGGCAAATATTTTATGAGTGACAAAAACGTCGATGTTAACTATTTTTTAGCGTGCACCGCAAAAACATAGTGCGCCAAAAATATCAGTCAACGTATCACCTATTGTCTTGTTTAATTTTCATTCAAAGACGAGAGCGTGTTGACCTTTGTTTATTTTTTGAGCTGCCTCCTATAATGGGCTAGTTCAAGGCGTCGATGGTGCAGTTTGGCAATCCAAATAAGCCAGCGAGAACACAGAAATAGGTCATTATAGGTGACAGCCCTACGGGCAGCGGCCATTTAGCCGGCATACTGCCCAAAAATTCGCTCATTTGGCACCACCAAACCACACTCATTTGTGGTTGTCTGACGGCTAAATGACCTGCTGCTCAAATAATGAACAAAGGTCAACACGCTCTAATTAATGGTTATATTATTTTGATGTTTTTTAATGAAATAATCGTCTAAAAAAAAGTATTTTATAATACATAAATTGTTTACTTTTTCTTAACTAATTGAAAATCATTGTGTTAGTGAAATAAAAAAAATAAGTGTTTATTTTTGTTTGCAGTGATACAGCAAAAACACAATATATTGTGGTTGCAAAGACACAAAAGACTCATTATCTTGTGTTGTGTGGATGCAAAGTTCACTTACAAAAAGTTCCTTTGCGCAGCACCACTTCCTTCCATGTGGGCTGTTTCGACTCATTCGAAACGATAATAATAAATGAGCAAAACAATAATGAATAATGACCTTCTAGTAACAAAACGCGATGGATCGCAGGAAGCAATTGATCTCGATAAAATTCATAAAGTCGTCACCTGGGCAGCGAACGGCCTAGAAAACGTTTCAGTTTCTCAAGTCGAAATTAAAGCGCAGATTCAATTTTACAACGGTATTAAGACATCAGAAATTCATGAAACGCTAATCAAGTCAGCTGCTGATCTTATTTCAACCGAATCTCCTGATTATCAATATATGGCTGCTAGACTTGCTATTTTTCATTTGCGTAAGAAAGCATTTGGTCAGTTTGAGCCTCCCACACTATACACTCATGTCAAATCGATGGTAGAAATGGGTAAGTATGATGAGCATCTTCTTGCCGATTACACGCAAGAAGAGTTCGATCAAATGAACGGATTCATTGATCACAGTCGCGACATGAACTTTAGTTATGCCGCAGTCAAGCAACTAGAAGGTAAATATTTAGTACAAAACAGAGTTACTAATGAGATATATGAAAGTGCTCAATTCCTTTACATTCTGGTCGCAGCATGTCTTTTTGCGAATTATGAAAAACAGTCGCGGATAGATTATGTAAAAAGATTTTACGATGCGGCGTCATTATTCAAGTTATCGTTACCCACACCTATCATGTCTGGTGTCAGAACGCCAACCCGGCAGTTTAGTTCTTGCGTACTGATTGAGACAGGCGATAGCCTAGATTCAATAAATGCCACTGCGAGTGCCATCGTCAAATATGTTAGCCAGCGAGCAGGTATCGGTATTAATGCCGGTCGCATTCGTGCGCTTGGCAGCCCAATTAGAGGCGGCGAAGCATTCCACACAGGTTGCATTCCCTTCTATAAGTATTTTCAAACAGCTGTTAAAAGTTGTTCGCAAGGTGGCGTAAGAGGTGGAGCAGCAACATTGTTCTATCCGCTTTGGCACTACGAAGTAGAAAACCTTGTCGTATTGAAAAACAACAGGGGCGTAGAAGAAAACAGGGTCAGGCATTTAGATTACGGCGTTCAGTGTAATAAGCTTATGTATACGCGCATGATTAAAGACGACTACATCACCCTATTCAGTCCGTCCGATGTGCCAGGTTTATACGATGCGTTTTTCCAAGACCAGGACGAATTTGAAAGACTTTATGTTCAGTATGAAAACGACACGTCGATTCGCAAAAAGAGAGTGAAGGCGATTGAACTCTTCAGCCAGTTTATGCAAGAACGCGCGAGCACTGGACGTATTTATCTGCAAAACGTCGACCATTGTAACACGCATAGCCCGTTTAACCCAAGCGTAGCGCCCGTAAGACAAAGCAATTTATGCCTTGAAATTGCACTGCCTACGAAACCGCTACAAAATGTCGATGATGCAGAAGGCGAAATAGCGCTATGTACACTCAGCGCATTTAATCTGGGGGCAATTGACAGTCTTGATGATTTTGAGGAATTAGCCGACTTGGCCGTGCGAGCGCTCGACAGCCTACTCGACTATCAAGACTACCCTGTCCCTGCTGCTTTAACCGCTACAATGGGGCGGCGAACGCTTGGTATTGGTGTCATAAACTTCGCGTATTATCTCGCGAAGCATGGCGTCAAGTACTCTGATTACAGCGCAAACCCGCTGGTTCACCGGACGTTTGAAGCGATTCAATATTATTTACTCAAAGCATCAAATAATCTGGCTAGAGAAAAAGGTGCATGTCCTAAATTCAACGAAACAACTTATGCTGAGGGCATTTTACCAATAGACACCTACAAAAAGGACGTCGATAAAATTTGTAATGAAGCTCTGCAACATGATTGGGAAACGCTCAGGGAAGATATTAAGGCGCATGGACTTAGGAATTCGACACTCTCAGCATTAATGCCGTCGGAGACTTCCTCTCAAATTTCTAATGCAACAAACGGTATAGAACCACCAAGAGGGCATATAAGCGTTAAAACAAGTAAAGATGGTGTCTTAAAGCAAGTGGTTCCAGAGTATCAGAGATTAAAAGATAACTACGAATTACTTTGGGACATTAAGTCCAATGACGGATATCTTCAACTTGTCGCTATTATGCAGAAATTTATTGATCAGACAATCTCTGCAAATACCAGTTACGACCCATCCAAATTTGAAGGTAATAAAGTCCCGATGAAGCTGTTACTTAAAGACCTTTTAACAACTTACAAATTAGGGATAAAAACACTTTACTACCACAATACAAGAGATGGCGCTGCTGAACAGACAGCATCAGAAACAACAAGTATCAAATCAGAACCATTGGCGCAGACCGAGATAGTACAAGACGACGATGATTGTGCCGGTGGCGCATGCAAAATATAATCACGACCATAACAAAAATCAAAAGGCGCTAAGGGTAATAATAGATGAAATATACAACTTTCAATCAGCAACCTGTTGATACCATGAAAGAATCAATGTTCTTTGGAATGCCTGTCAATGTTGCTCGTTATGATCAACAAAGACATCCAATATTTGAAAAGCTTATCGAAAAGCAAATTTCATTTTTTTGGCGACCAGAGGAAGTCGACGTAAGTAAGGATCGTGTTGATTTCCTAAAACTAACGGAAGCTGAAAAACATATTTTCACATCAAATTTGAAATATCAAACGCTGCTTGACTCAATACAAGGCCGCAGTCCAAACATCGCCTTTTTGCCAATTATTTCGATTCCAGAGCTGGAAACGTGGGTTGAGACATGGTCATTTTTTGAAACGATACACTCTCGCTCCTACACGCATATCCTGAGAAATCTGTTCAGCGATCCGAGCGAAGTTTTTGATGACATCGTGTTAAATACAGAAATACAAAAACGCGCAACTGATATTTCAAAGTATTACGATGATTTGATTTTTCACACCCAGCTATATCAAACACATGGCATTGGCACACATCTGGTTGACGGAAAAACCTATAACGTCAATATTAGGCTGTTGAAAGAAAAATTGTTTTTGTGCATGAATTCGGTCAATGCCCTGGAAGCAGTGCGGTTTTATGTGTCTTTTGCATGCACATTTGCCTTTGCTGAAAGAGAGCTGATGGAAGGCAATTCAAAGATTATTAGACTTATCGCCAGAGATGAAAATATCCACTTGTCGTCAACTCAGCACATCTTAAATCTGTGGGCAAAAGGCAAAGATGACCCAGAGATGGCAGAAATTGCAAAAGAAAAAGAAGGCGAAGCTAAAGAGATCTTTTTGCTTGCAGTGGAACAAGAAAAACAGTGGGCTAACTATTTATTCAGAGACGGGTCGATGCTTGGCCTAAATGAAGAAATCCTGTGCCAATACGTTGAGTATATTGCGAATCAACGCATGTCCGCCATTGGTCTTGGAAAGCCATTTGAAGTGTCTAGCAACCCATTACCTTGGATGAATAACTATTTAGTCTCGGACAATGTTCAAGTTGCACCTCAAGAAACAGAAATTAGTAGTTATCTAGTAGGACAAATTGATAGTGAAGTTGACTCAGAAGATTTCCAAGAGTTTGAATTATAAGTGATAATTGACGACAAGAAGCCCAAAATCTGCGTCAATGCAGACACTTGGTTTGCGTACAATGGAGAAGATAATCTTCTTATCGCGTTGGAAAAGCAGAATATAGACGTTCATTTTCACTGTCGAGAAGGATTTTGTGGCGCTTGTCGAACTAAACTCATTAAGGGCAATGTAAACTATGTAATTGACCCACTTGCCTTCATCGATGACGATGAAGTGCTTGTCTGCTGCTGCGTACCCACAGGTGACATTGAGCTTAAAACTTATTAAACAACTCTACTTTCAAACCACGGTAGATACGCTTAAACACCTTACCTCTTTGCCTAGCCCCATTTCCATCTAATCCTTTTAATGGAAAGTCAACGCCACTTTCTTCTCTCCCAATCAGTATTTACTATACTTCACAGGGTTCACTCTTATTTGGGTTAACGCTATCGCGCAACCAATTGTTTTTCCTAAATTTGTTCAACAAGATTTATTTAAATAACATAGGCGACGATAATATATATGTTAAGGACTATACGGAGAGCCGCGTGATTCGCTTGCATAACTCACTAACAAGTCGCGTTATTGGACTGATTTGCGTTGTTTTCATTTCTATTTTTGCTGTCGCTTTTTATTTCGCAAGTCAGTTTTCTCTCGCTTTTCAGCAAGCCATTGCTAATAAATACTTACAAATGCAAGTACGAATAACAGATGAAAGGATTTATTCATTCTTTGAAAGAGAACAAAAACTCATTGAATTTGGATTAGAACGAGGCGTTTACCAAGAATGGATGAAGTCGCCTGAGGATAAAAAACTCTTGAAGTCTGCCTCAGACGATTTACAAATTGCTTGCAAGCTCACTGATTGTCATGGTTGGTTCATACTTTCACACGAAACCAAAAGAGGCTATTCATATAATGTGATAGAAGACGCTATTCTCGAGGATAATGTAGAGCCTAGAGACATGATTTGGTATCAGCCAATTATAGACTCAGGAAAGGATGTATACATTGACTCAAGCGTAGGCACAGAAGCGGCGGTTAGAGGTGTCTTTTTAGATTATGTAGCAAGAGAAAACGGCAAGGTTCTTGGTGTCGTTGGCACGTATGAACGCATTGAAGATGTTTTAGAAGAATTACTTTTTCGAGAAGACAAAAGAACCATAAACCTCATGATCGACGAGAACCAAGTTGTTTGGGGCTTAGAATCCTTGCTGCCTGATCACGATGACGGCGATGCAATCATTAGCCTTGAAAACGAGAACTGGTCGCCATTACTGAATATCATCCAAATTCAAAAGGAAAACAAAATACCAGATACGTTAGAAACTGACGGTACAGTCGCCGAACTTACTATAGACAATGTCGATTACGTTGCTGCGATTAAGCATATGGAACAAGTCGACTGGTATGCGGTTAGCTTATACCCAAAAGTGAAACTTGGCGAAGGGTTTAATTCAACCCCCGTGGTCACTGCCTCATTTATCATTCTAATCATCCTTTTAATTGTCACAATATTCGGACTAAACAAATTGGTCATTGCCCCCTTGTTGAAGTTAAACGACGTGGTTACAAGCATCCAGAAAGGCCAATATAATGTGCGCGCAGGAAACGTCGGCGTTGACATAATCAAAAACCTGGCTAACGGTATTGATGAAATGTCCACCAAAATTAGCGACCAGATTGAATCCGTGAACTCATCCAACATACAGCTTCAATCTGCTATGGAAAAGGCCCGTGAGGCGAACGATGCCAAATCAAAATTCCTCTCCAATATGAGTCATGAAATCCGCACGCCTTTAAACGGAATATTTGGAACACTTCAACTTATTCAAAACAAACAGCGAAACGACAAATCAAATAAACTAGTAGATAAAGCGCTCCAGTCTTCGCAATCACTTCAAGTAATCATTAATGATATTTTGGATTTTTCTAAAATAGAGGCGGACCAGTTACATCTCGAAAATACAGCGTTCTGCTTTTCAACCGTCCTTGAATCAATCATATCCGATCTAAATCCAATTGCGACAGCAAAAGGCATCAAAATTATTCAACAGGTGCATGATAATTTTGTTGACGGATGGTTAGGTGACCCAGTAAGAACGCGGCAGATCCTGCTCAATCTCGCATCTAATGCAGTAAAATTCACCAATGATGGGCAAGTCTTGATAAATGTCTATACAAAGCAGGAATGCGAGAAAGACGTGCTTTTCTTTCAAGTTATAGATTCTGGTATTGGAATGACTGAAGAAGCACAACACGCGTTGTTTGAAAGGTTTAGCCAGGCGGACTCTTCAACCACGCGAAAGTACGGTGGCACGGGACTGGGCATGGCCATTACCGCCAATCTAGTGAATCTCATGAAAGGAGATATTAATGTTATAAGTAAAGTGGGCATGGGGACAAAAATTACGGTTTCTTTGCCACTTGAACGAACGGACTTAGTACTGCCGGAGAGTAATCAGCAACAGAATACCTCAACGCCTGATCTGGCAGGACTTTCTGTGCTAATTGCAGAAGATAACGACATTAACCAAACCATTATTCAATCAATGTTAGAACCCACAAATATCGATATTGATTTCGTTGATAATGGCGTCAAAGCGGTCGCGGCGGCGGCTGATAAAGAATATGATTTGGTTCTTATGGATATTCAAATGCCAGAAATGGACGGTGAAGAAGCTTTCAAAATTATTCACAACGCAGAACCGACACTACCCATCATAGCACTCACAGCAAATGTTTTTGATGACGATGTAACCAAGTACAAAGCCTTGGGCTTTGCAGCTCATATCGGCAAACCAATCATAATCACGGCACTATATGCAACGCTTGAAGGAATACTTAAAACAGATGTGCGTTAGTGACTATATGGAAAGCCCAATCCTATCGGCAATTTCAATGTAGGACTCTACGACTGACCCCAAACCTTGCCGAAATCTGTCTTTGTCCAGTTTTTTCTTGGTATCAGCATCCCACAATCGACAGCCATCGGGCGTAAATTCATCTCCAAGTACAATTTCGCCATCGTGTGAAACACCAAACTCTAGTTTGTAGTCAACGAGCAGCATATTTCCCTTGCGAAATAACGGTGTTAATACCTCATTGACATCAAATGTAATGGCTTTCATCCGATCGATCTGTGCTTGTGTAGCCCAATCAAATGCTAACGCGTGGCTTTCATTGACCATTGGGTCGTGTAGAGCATCATTTTTTAGAAAAAACTCAAATGTTGTTGGATTCAGAGCTATACCTTCTTCGATACCGAGTCGCCGACAAAGTGAACCCGCTGCAAAATTACGTACCACACATTCTAACGGGATCATCGATAACTTTTTGACAACGCTTTGCGTATCGGTAAGCATCGATTCTACTTGCGTTTTTATGCCTGCGTTTTCCAGCTGCTGCATGATGAAGTGGTTAAACTTATTGTTAACCTCGCCCTTGCGTTCCAACTTCTCTATTTTTTCACCATCAAAAGCAGATGTATCGTTGCGGAACTCCAATATCAGCTTAGTTGCGTCGTTTGTATGAAAGACCGTCTTCGCCTTTCCTCTGTAGAGTTCCTCGCCTTTTGTTATTTGCATCTACTCACCGCTTAAAACTCTAAACTGTCATCAGCCATAATTTCAGAAAATACAGGAAAAATCGAGACCACCTTTTCAACGCTAAATGCACTATCGTCGAGTTCTTTAAAGGTGACCACAGTTGAGTTATCTCTTGGCTCAACCAACATTCTGTACTCACCTTCTTCGAGGTCTAATTTTTCTGAACCCCATAAATTCGAAAACCATGAGGAATTCTCAACATAATTTGCAAAAATCAAACCCGCAGACTGGTCTAAATCTACAACAACAAAACCCATTTCAGCGAGAACCAATTGAATTCTAGGCCATGCATCACCGTACATAGCATTGACGATCAATGCCGGCTCACCTGATGCATTAAAATCCATATCCGAGGTAAAGCCCTGTTTAATTTTGGCTATTCGTTCATTGCGCTCTAATTTAAGGCCGAAATCATATTCTGCTATTATCCGATTAAGAAACTCTACTTCATCATTTCTCAAATCAGTTGGACGTCGCTGGGTGAGTATTGTATTCCCCGAATCATCATTAAAGTCTACTAGCTTCGATGTTAAACTCGCAGTTCTCCCATGCGGTGCCACATCAAGCGTTAATTTATATTTTTTTGTACTTTCCGTGTAAGTGTCGGTTAGATCGTACCAAGCACTGTCGACTTCCTTTCTGTCAATAACCCAGCCGGTAACCAACGTATTGTTTTCTTTGTCGAATGAATCTACACCAATCTCTCTGGAATCTAGGTACGCCAGCACTTTATTCCATATTGTTTGACCCAAAGGGTTTCGATCGTTAACTTGGTCAAACATGACCTTGGCTTCTTGTGTTCCCTCTTCGATATATGACCCTCTTACTAGGGGGATCACTAGCCTGGGCGATGCTATATCCAATTGCTGCCCGACTATGGATGCTGTCTGTATTGAGCCAAGATTGGGAATATCATATCTTGGATTGACGATAGGTTGATCTAGATTATCCGGTATCTCCAATTCTTTACCAACGTCTTTTTCCAGATAATCAAAACCGCCTGATGCTTGACGCCGAGTTTCGCTGCTGGAACAGGCAGTCAAAACGACTACTGTCATCGACAGGAATAAAAATAACCACGCTTTTTTCATTTTATTGTAATAGTCCTAAATCAAATAACCTTTTTTCGATTGTTTCTTGATTAATTAGTTCAGGTAAAACTAAAGGTAATCTCATGTGAGGACGTTTTATTAAGCCCATTTTGTACAACGCCCATTTTGGGATCACCGGGTTTGACTCTATAAAAAGTTCATCGTGTAAAGCGGCAATACTCGTATCAATTTCCGCCGCCAACGCGTTTGCGCCATCAAATGCAGCTTCACACATTTTAGACATCTTATCTGGTACGATATTGGCGGTTACCGATATCACACCATCGCCGCCGTTACACATAAACTTGCATCCGGTAGCATCATCACCGCTTAGTATGACAAAGTCATGAGGAAGTACGCTTTTAGCTTCTTTAAGCCTGTCCAGATTGCCTGTTGCATCCTTTAACCCGACTATTTTCGGATGTTCAGATAATGCAAGTACGGTATCCGTGGTCATATCCAATACGGTTCTTGAAGGCACATTATATAGCAAAACCGGCAGGTCGGTCGCATCAGCCACTGCGCTAAAATGCGCAATCAAACCACGTTGCTGTGGTTTGTTATAATACGGAACGACACTCAAAAATCCCTCTACGCCCAATGGCGCAATATTTTCTGATAAAAAAACTGCCTCTTCCGTGGAATTAGCGCCCGTACCTGCTATAACAGGTATTTTGCCGTCAGCACACGCCACTACTTGCTTGACGACATCAATATGTTCGTCCATCGGAAGTGTTGCAGACTCTCCAGTTGTGCCAACGGCCACTATACCGTGCGTGCCGTTTTGAATATGGAAATCTACGAGTGTTTTTAAACTTTGCTTGTCGATGCTGCCGTCGTCATTCATTGGCGTCACTAATGCAACATAACTACCTTTAAACATGCTTGCTCCTAAAATGTTCAGGCGCAATAGTAGTGGTCTATAGGGACAAAAACAAGCACAAACAGGTTATACCTTAGATAGAATGACGTTTTATCTTCGACGACTGATCTTGATCTTATCTAATTCAATAATACTTTACACAACGCGTAAATATGCAGAGATGCAATAATATGTAATGATACTCCCTTAATGGGGCGCGAACGATAATAAACAATGAAGGACGACAATGAATACATTAAAGACTGGCGATAAAGCGCCGCAATTTACCCTAATGAATCAAGATGGCCAAAGCATAAGTTTGGATGATTACGCTGGCAAACAGGTACTTGTGTATTTTTATCCGAAAGCATCTACGCCAGGATGCACCGTTCAGGCAAAAGGTTTGCGAGATACCAAGTCTGCATTTGAAGAAAAAAATACTGTCGTTTTAGGGATTAGTCCTGATCCTGTTAAAAGGCTTGATAAATTCAGAACAAAAGAGAACTTAAACTTCGATTTACTCTCTGATGAGGATCATGCTATTGCCGACGCTTTTGGAGTGTGGGGCCTTAAAAAGTTTATGGGCAAAGAATATGACGGCATTCATCGCATCAGTTTTCTCATCGGTGAGGATGGCACAATAAAAGAAGTATTCGACAAGTTTAAAACAAAAGACCATCACGATGTGGTGCTGGCTGCAATTTAGTCGTTATTTCTATGATAATTGCGAATGCAGCTGCCATCAACTGGCAGCTGGTTCTTGCTTTTGTTCTGCCTCTGGTGGAGACCAGGCAGTGAACAGAGCCTTTACTAACGTAGCCAGAGGAATCGCAAAAAACACGCCCCAAAAGCCCCATAATCCGCCAAATAGTAGTACCGCTACAATGATATAAAGTGGATGCAAACTGACAGCTTCTGAGAACAACAAAGGTACCAGTAAATTGCCATCTAACGCTTGAATGATCAAGTAGACGGTAATCACCCAACCAAAGTGTGTTGATAATCCAAATTGAAATAATGCAACAATGGCGACGGGAATTGTAACGACTGCAGCACCGATATAGGGAATTAATACGGAGAATCCGACTAACACGCCCAGCAACAATGCAAAACGCAAATCAAGTAGAGAAAACGCAACAACGCTGACAGAGCCAACGATAATTATCTCAATCACTTTGCCTCGAATGTAGTTTGCGATTTGCGTGTTCATCTCCTCGCCAACCTGACTGATAAGTCGCCGTTCTTTTGGCAATATTTCGCTGATGCTGCGCAAAAATATTTGCTTATCACTCAACATAAAAAACACCATCAACGGAACAAGAATGATGTAAATCACAATGACAGCGAGATTACCTATTGAAGAGACTGAAAATGAGATAACACTTTCACCAAAATCAACGAGCTTATCGTTAATGCCGACTAACATGTTTTCGATGTAGGAAAGCTCAATGGTGTTCGGATATTTTTCTGGAAGACTCATTATCCATTCTTGTGCTGACCCCCAAATTAATGGAATTTCTTTTACAAAATTTACGCTCTGCGTAGAAATGACAGGAATTAAACTAACAGCCGCAATAAAAGATAAGAAGAAGAATACAATGATGACAAACGCGGAGGCTAATGGCCTACCCGCCCCTACTTTTTCCAATTTGGTGACAGGCACGTCTAACAAATATGCAATTACGATTGCAACGATTACCGGCATTAGGATACCGCCAATAAAGTATAGCGTGAGCGTACTGAAGAGAATCAGCATTAAGAGCATTAATGCGTTTGGGTCTGAAAACTTACGTCTATACCAAGAACCGAGTACTGAGAACATATTATTCCGTTGTATAATTAATAAAAAAGGACGTCAGATTATTATTTTCAAGCACAAACGTGTTGTTTTCAGCTGCTATCACGTCTTAAAAAGACTAAACAACACGTGCATTTGGTCCGATAACAATTGGCTTAAAAGTGCTTTTGAATCCAAATTAATGTTACCGAGTAAATATCATAAATCAGATATTCAAATAAGTAATGTATTTACTGATATACAATATATGATCTTTAGTCGATTTTTTGTTGGAAAGTTTTATGAAACTATCCAGCGTTATAGTGTGTCGTAACATCGATATTAGGGCACACGCTAGAAAGCCTACTGTTATTTTATTAAATGGATATGAAACTTGAGGAAAATTTTGCTGTTAGTTGGCTCAATGGTGTTTACGGCCATTGTCGCAGTTGTTGCACAAGCACAAACACTCGATAACGCCAAAAATAAACTCCCTGAAATAGGTGTTGTCGCATCAGATGCGCTGACAATTGATAAAGAAGTTATTTTGGGCAACGCTATAATGAAACAATTACGCGGTCAGGCACCCCTGGTTAACGACCCGGTGATTGAAGAGTATATTCAAGATTTGGGTAACAGACTTGTATTACATGCAGATAATACGCGGTTTCCCTTCAAATTCTTTATCGTCAACAATCCGGTTTTAAATGCATTTGCATTTTATGGCGGTTACATTGGTATCCATTCCGGTTTAATTACAAGGGCACAAAGCGAAAGTGAACTGGCATCTGTTGTTGCCCATGAAATCGCTCACGTTACACAACGCCACTTAGCCAGAAGAGTGCAAGCACAAAGTCGCAGCGCTCCTCTTCAGCTTGCGTCTTTATTGGGTAGTATCTTAGTTGCTCTGGCAGACCCGGAAGCAGGTGTGGCGGCAATGCAAGCGACACTTGGCGGAAGCCAACAAGCGCAGATCAATTTTACCCGAAGCATTGAGAGGGAAGCCGATAACATCGGGATTAGTATTCTATACAGAGCGGGATTTGATCCGAAAGGTGCGCCTGCATTTTTTGGAAGACTTGCTGAACAGGCACGTACTTCTTCCGTCCAACTTGCGTTTTTGAGAACTCACCCACTACCGCAAGAGCGAGTTGCTGAGACGATATTGCGCGCAAATGCGTTTGGCGAACGACGCGTGCCGCCATCATTATCATTCGGATTGGCAAGAGCTCGTTTGAATGCGCGATACCTGTTTGATCAAGAACGCGCATTACAATTCTATACTGCAGAAGTTGAGCGACTGAACGCCGCTTCAACACAAACAAGCGTCGCCAGTAAAGCCGCGAAATACGGTTATGCAATAGCACTGTTTGAAAATGAACGTTACGTGGACTCAGAGAAGCTTGTTCTTGAGCTAATGGAAAATGATGAAGAGAACTTGTTTTATTTGGATTTGTATACCGATACCCTTCTCAAACAAGGTAAATATGAACAAGCCATAAACATGTTGACCGAGCATTGGCAACACAGACCTCAAAACAGAGTGCTGGCATTAAATCTCGCAAACGCATATCTCTATGCAGAATCGTTTGACGAGAGCATTCAAATATTGCGTGATATGCTACTCGTTGATAGCGAAGATTTGTTAGCGTATCAGCTCCTTCATGATGCGTATCGTCAGTCGCAAAACAAAAAGGACGCACATATCACCCAAGCGAATATCTATGCGCTAATATCTGCTTATTCACTTGCCATTAATGAATTACAATTTGCCTACAATTTTTCAAATAATGACACCCTTGAGCGACAACGCATCACAGGCATGATTGAAAAAATGCGAAATGAACAAGAAACCGCCCGGCGATTGAGTCTTTAATCGCTTCCTTCTTTAATTATTGGCTAAGTTTAAACAAACAATACGGTGCGCCATGGAGAAGGTGATTATCATCACCATGACGACTCGTTGTAGATAGGTTCAAATCGTTCGATGATTGTACCTTAGTTGTTAGCTAGCTCTGCAATAACGTTAACCAGCATTTCATGCGTTACTTCACCTAGAAGTGGGCCGTGTACCGAACGGTCGGGTTTTATGACATAGGTTGCGGGTAAATACGCCGGTTTATTAAATGGCAATGCTGTTTTAACATCCGTTATCAAATCAAATTTCATGCTGTATTTTTCCCTGAGCTCAATTAACGCAGGAACCGAAAGATTATCGTAACTAATAGCGAACAAGTGCATATTGTCCGATTTCTGTTGGTTGAATTTATTTAGCTCAGGGATTTCTTTTAGACATGGTGCACACCATTCAGCAAAATAGTTTATGACGACAAACTCGCCTTCAAAATCATTTAGCTTAACTTTTTCCTGGTCGAGTGTTTTGAAATCATATTGTTGTAGATAAAACACCAACACACCTGTTACGAAGGCCGCTACAACTAAACCGATAAATATAATCTTTTGCTTCATAAACCCCAACATGGCAATATTTTGACTTACTTATTATAAAAAACGATTTGGAAAATGAAATATTTACATAACCCTAGGTGCAGCAAAAGTCGTCAAGCATTAAAAATCCTTAATGAACTTGATGTTGAAGTTGAAATTATTGAATACTTGAAACATCCCTTATCTAAGGACGAACTGACAAAGATATACGCTAACTTAGGTGTCTCTTCTGTATTAGAAATGATGCGACCGAAAGAAGCAGAATTCGCAACGGCTGGTTTGACCAAGTCATCTTCAAACGAAGCGTTGATAGACGCGATGGTTGCCTATCCAAAATTGATAGAGCGTCCTATTTTATTCAGCGATACTAAGGCTGTTATAGGACGTCCTCCAGAAAAAGTTAAAGATATCTTGTAGGTAAAAACACAGACAATGAACCCAGTCTTAGTCATGTATTATAGCCGTCATGGAAGTACCCAGCTTTTAGCTGAAAAAATTGCAGATGGTATTGAAGCCTCGGATTGTGAAGCAATTGTGCGCTGTGTTCCTGATGTGTCGGATAACCTCGAAGCAACAAGGTCAAAAGTGCCAACCGCGGGCGATCCATATCTGACAAAAGAAGAGCTAAGTAATTGTTCCGCTCTGGCTATGGGGGCACCGACACACTTTGGTAACATGCCGGCAGCAATGAAGTACTTTTGGGACTCAACGACTGATCTTTGGCTTAAAGGCAGCTTAGTCGACAAGCCAGCGTGCGTGTTCACTAGTACTAGTTCAATGCATGGTGGACAGGAAAGCACGCTGCTATCTATGATGCTGCCACTTTTTCACCATGGTATGTGTGTCTTAGGGCTTCCGTATACCGAAGCTGCATTGCACGACACGAAAACGGGGGGAACACCTTATGGCGTTAGTCACGTATCAAGCAATGATTCAAATAATGCATTGAGTGAAGACGAAATTAAACTGGCTATAAGCATGGGAAGAAGACTGGCCAATTGGGCAAAGAGATAACGAATGACTGAACAAAAACCAATGGCGCCAAAAACGCGCTTCTATCGAAATTTAGCAGTAATAAGCCATTTGAGCCTGATCGTCTGGATGGCGATATGGTATTTGTTGCTCGGTACTAAGTTTGAATACAGCGTGGCGTTCATCCTGTTGGTATACATATTACCTCTACTACTGCCTTTACACGGTATTGTGCGAGGGAAGCCATATACACATGCTTGGGCGTGTTTTATTGTCTTGTATTACTTTTTACACGCGATCACTGTACTTTATGCTGAACCAGAATATCGGTGGCACGCCGCATTAGAGCTGTTGTTAGCGACAGGTATGTTTGTTGGATGTAGTCTCTACGCCCGCTTACGCGGCATGGAGCTAGGTACTAACTTGAAGAAACTCAGCGAAGTTATGCAAGAAGAAAAGGAATATTTCGAGAAAAGAAATTCATCATCGGAGTAGTTGTTATGCGTTGTTTATTGGGGTTATTTGTCACAATCATACTTTTGGGTTGCGGAGGTGGTTCGGGTTCAAATGACAATCCTACCTCGCCTCCTTCGAGTTCATCTCCAACAACCTCTCCCCCGCAATCAAACGATGAACGCCCAATTATCACGACAGATGGCATTTCGATTTACGGACAAACCGAGGTAATGCTAGGGGAAAGTGCCGGTTTTGTTACACTGCACCAAACCGATTCAGATATAGATGTAAAATGGCAACAAATCTCTGGACCAGATGTCGAATTATTAGCCAATAACTCACAAAGCATTGGATTTACTCCACAGGAAGCCGGCGCCTATCAATTTCAAGCAAGCGTTGAGGTTACAGGCGATACTACCGATGTGTTTCTAGACTTTACCGTTGTTCAAGGAACAAAACCCTTTACCGTCATGCTAGACCATGCGGTGAGCGAATTAGACAGTGTCAGCTTTCACGCATTTAACAATACGGATATCGATATAGACAGCTATAGATGGACGCAAGTATCAGGCCCCACTATTTCTGACATCACTCAGCAAGATGATTTCCTATTCTTCGACGCGCCTGAAGTTGCGTCAGATAACCTTGTGGTATTCGAAGTTGAAGCACAATTTAGTAATGGAATGACGGATAGCGAGAGAGTGCAGTTATTGATAAACAATGTCGATTACAACCGCTCAGGATTATTTTTTGATAATGATTTTTTCATTACAGAAGACATGCACGCCTATAATCAAAACAGTCCTTACAAAGACGTTATAGAGAATTGCGTTTATGACAATCGCATTCCATCAACACCGAATTGTGACTTTAGCCGGTTACCATTGATTGGTATGCAAACGTCAAACCCAAGTGTGCAGAACATATTGGATAGAACGCTGGTATCTCATCAATGGATGGGAGCTCGGTTTAAACAGTTTCTCGAGGCATCTTCAACATCTGATGACATGCTTCGACTACTTCGCGGCGTTACTGCCATTGTTATCTCTTATGAGGTTAGGCCTTCTTTTTACTGGGCTGCAACTGGTGCTATTTATCTCGATGCAAATAACTTTTGGGGAACGCCAGCAGAACGCGATACGCTCAATGACAGACCTGATTTTCGAAGCAACTTTGGCGATGAACTAAGTTTTCAATACTTTTGGCGCTATACGAAAAACAATCAATATTATCCTGCAGGCCGGTATCCTAAATCCGAACGGCAGAATCGAGAATTTTCTGATATCGAAGCGAGTATTTCTTGGTTGATGTATCACGAATTAGCGCATGCTAACGACTTTTTCCCACCCGCTGAATGGAGTAGCATAAGCAATAGTTTCACCCCGCTTGCTTATTTTCGAACTAGCGGCGCAGATTCCGACGGGTTAGATAGAACATTCCCATTAACATCAGCGCAAATGCATGAATTAGCGGCTGTAAGATATGGCGGCCAAACCCCAAGTTCCCAGCAAAGAAATTATT
>DDLV01000013.1 GCA_002340325.1 Glaciecola sp. UBA2563
TTTACTTGCCAGCTTACCGCGATTACTTGATGCTATTACCGACCCGATAATGGGTTTCATTACGGATAATACGCGTTCTAGGTGGGGGCGGCGACGGCCTTATATCGTCATAGGTGCAATTTTAAGCGGTACCTTCCTAGCGCTCATGTGGCAAATCGATCCTGAAAATTCCCAGCAATACAATTTTTGGTACTTTTTAGCATTCTCATTGGCCTTTACTATTGGTAATACGATGTATGCGACGCCTTTTGTTGGGTTAGGGTATGAAATTACCTCGGATTACAATGAACGGACTCGCTTGATGGCAATTTCCCAGTTTATGGGGCAAATTGCGTGGATGATCGTACCTTGGTTCTGGGTAATGATTGCCAATCCGAATTTGTTTGATTCGCCGGCCGATGGTGTAAGGCAACTGGCCCTATATGTCTCAGCAGGATGTATTATTCTTGGATTAGTCCCAGGACTGTTCTGTAAAGGCATTGACGGCGATTCAATTGAAAATCAAGCCCAAATCTCTTTTAAAACCATATCTAGCAATCTTTTAGGCGTTTTCAAGTCGATTGTTGAAGCCTTCAAGAGCACCGAATTCGTGCGACTATGCGCAGCAACTTTCTTTGTTTTTAATGGATTTCAACTAGTCGCGTCATTTGCTGTATTTATCATTGTATATCATATGTTTGCAGGCGATTTTGGCGCTGCTGGAACTTGGCCCGCCTGGCATGGAACTGCGACAGCAATTATGACAGCATTTGCGGTTATCCCAGTCGTATCATGGATGGCAAATAAATGGGGAAAAAGAACGGCATTTCTTGTATCAACGGCCATATCGATTGTTGGTTATCTACTCAAGTGGTTTGCTTTCAACCCTGAAAATCCGTGGCTAATCTTTATGCCAATTCCGTTGATGGCATTCGGGATGGGCAGTTTGTTTACACTTATGTTGAGTATGACGGCAGATGTGTGCGATTTGGACGAGCTAAAAAACGGTATGCCTCGGAAAGAGGGAACATTTGCTGCTATATATTGGCTGATGGTGAAGTTAGGTCAGGCGATTGCGTTGTTCTTGAGTGGTTTGGTGTTGAGTTTTGTTGGATTCCAAGAAGGTGAGGGCGTCGTTCAAACAGTTGAAACGATGACGAAATTGAGAATAGCTGACATTATTATACCTGCGGCAACGGCTGGTCTCGCATTGCTGGTGATGTGGAAATATGATCTTACAGAAGCGCGAGCAAATGATATCAAAGAAGAACTTATCAAGCGTCGTGGGGAGATCTAAAATATACCCAGAAAAATTATCGCGCTCTGCATACAACATTAGTTAACTTTTGATGCACAACTTGAATTGCCTATTCTCGTATTAACGATTAAACTCTCGCCCTTTTCAAAATGGCAGAACGTTAGTACAAAATGGAACAAGAGGAATTTAAGCAAAAACGCAGATTCATCGTTTTACTCGGCAAGATGTTGCATAAGTATGGGACGCCTGCATTTCGCTTAGAAGCATATCTGAACGATGTTGCAACTTACCTCGGTTTAAAGGCGTCTTTTAACTCAACTCCTACATCGATGATATTCGTCATTTGGACGGATAACCACGAAGATGAATACACACACGCCGCGAGACTTATTCCTGGAGAAATTGACTTAAATTCACTTGCAAAGACTGACCAACTTGCAATGCGATTGCTCGATGGTGAACTGACCCTACTAGAGGCACAGAAGGAACTGTTAGCTATTGATGCATGCGGCAGCCCATACAATAGACTAATAACCGCTTTGGGTTTTGCAATGTCTACTGGCGCTTTTGCTGCGCTTATGGGTGCAGGCGTTTATGAGATCCTAATATCGTCAATACTGGGCGCGATTGTCTACCTCTGGACATTTTGGGCAGAGAAAAGCAAACGGGTAAACTTGATGTTAGAACCGGTTGCATCATTTACCGTTGCGTTTGTCGCGAGCCTTTTTTCATTTTATCTTTTTGAGGGAATAAACATTTGGTTGATTATTCTGTCTTCCCTCATCATCCTTGTACCGGGGTTGTCTTTGACCATGGGGTTAGCAGAGTTGTCATCTCGTAATCTCGTATCGGGCACTGCACGCGTTATGGACGCTATCATGCAGTTGTTCAAACTGTATTTTGGCGCTTTTCTAGGTATATATTTAGCAATTGCCTTGTTTGGCGAATTCTATGTAACAGAGCAGGGGAAACTACCCCAATTCGTTCAGTGGTTAAGCGTATTAGCGCTTAGTTTAGGACTCGTTACTATATTCAAAACAAGACGTCGAGACATCCCATACGCGATCAGTGCAACGTTTTTGGCGTTTACTGCAACCAAACTAAGTTCATCGTATTTAGAGCAGGGCCTTGGTGCTTTCGTTGGTGCATTTGTTTTAGGCGTTTATGCAAACTTAATTACCAGGTTCGCAAAGAGACCTTCTATTATTATCGCATTGCATGGATTAATTGTATTAGTGCCCGGCTCAAAAACCTATATCGGGCTCAATGCATTGATTTCGGGTAATGATTTTGTACAGGCAGAGCATGTGGGGAAGGAGATCTTTCTGATCTTAATGTCACTGGTAGCAGGTTTAATTTTTGCGAATGTGGTAGCACCTACAAAAAAAGCGCTGTAACAGCGCTTTTTGTTCTACTTCATGAAAACACTAGACGACAGGTAACTTTGGTCCTGCATCAACCAATGCTTTTCCGCTTGGCGTGTCAGTAAATTTCTCAAAGTTATCGACAAATCTTTCCGCCAAATCTTCAGCTTTTTCGTACCACGTTTCTTGCTCTAAGTAACTACTGCGAGGATCCAAGAGGTCGCTGTCTACATCGTGCAATTCAGTTGGCACTTGTAAGTCAAAAATGGGCAACGCAGCAGTTGCGCTATTTTCGATACTACCATCTAAGATTGCGTCAATAATTGCCCTTGTCGCTTTGATTGATATCCTTTTGCCAGTCCCATTCCAGCCGGTATTAACAAGATACGCTTGTGCACTTGATGCTATCATGCGTTGTTCTAGAACTTTGGCGTAGGTCGTTGGGTGTAAGGTTAAGAATGCAGCACCAAAGCAACTTGAAAACGTAGGTGTTGGCTCAGTAATTCCTCTCTCAGTACCAGCTAGTTTGGCAGTAAACCCACTAAGCAAATAGTACTGGGCTTGTTCTGGTGTTAATTTTGAAACGGCAGGTAATACGCCAAATGCGTCAGCAGTTAGGAAGATCACTTTGGTCGCGTGGCCTGCCTTAGATACGGGTTTAACGATGTTGTCAATATGATAGATTGGATACGATACGCGTGTATTCTCAGTGATTGAGTTATCATCGTAGTCTGTTTTACCGCTATCATCGACCACAACGTTTTCTAGTAAAGCGTCTCGCTTAATCGCGTGATAAATATCAGGTTCGTTTTCAGCGCTAAGGTTTATTGTTTTAGCATAACAACCGCCTTCGAAGTTGAATACACCTTCGTCATCCCAGCCGTGCTCATCATCGCCAATAAGTTGTCTTTTCGGATCGGTTGAAAGGGTGGTTTTACCTGTTCCGGATAGGCCAAAGAACACTGCCACATCGCCATCTGCTCCAACGTTTGCACTGCAATGCATAGAAGCAATACCCTGTAACGGCAGGTAGTAATTCATAATAGAAAACATACCCTTTTTCATCTCGCCGCCATACCAAGTACCACCGATCAACTGAATTTTTTCAGTGAGGTTGAAGGCCACAAAGTTTTCTGAATTTAGTCCGTGCTCTTCCCATTTTGGATTAACCTTTTTGGCACCATTCATTACGATGAAATCTGGCACGAATCCCTCAAGCTCATCAGATGAAGGTCGGATAAACATGTTGGTGACGAAATGCGCTTGCCACGCAACTTCGGTGATAAAACGGACTTTTAATCGAGTGTTTTCATTTGCGCCGCAAAAAGCGTCTACGACAAAAAGACGTTTGTTGGACAGTTGTGTCGTTACGAGACTTTTCAGGTCTTTCCACACATTCTGATCGATCGCTTTGTTGTCGTTCTTTCCTTGATCTGCCCACCATATCGTATCCTTAGTCGTTTCATCTTTTACAATGTACTTATCTTTGGGAGAACGACCAGTGAACTTACCGGTATGCACGCATACAGCACCTGACTCAGTAAGCATACCTTTCTCATAGCCTTCTAAAGTGCCTGACATAGACTCCTCATACAATGTATCGTATGAAGGATTATGTACAATCTCTTGATCGGTACTAATGCTGTAAGATTCCAGTTGCTCTTTCAAGTTCATGACGTTTCCTTTTGGCACTTAACTTCTCTTATAATCATACGGTTTTACCGTTATTAAAACAATGAATAAACTATAAAAACAACATAAATGAAATTTATAGTTACTATTTTTGATCTATCAAATTGAAAGGTTTCAGAAAGACTTTCAGAGGATAATTGTATCGTTTCTATCGGTAGTTTTCACGATGACATGAATAGACAATTTGTCTAATAATATAATCAAACACTATAAGCTAGCGACTATTTAACTGCTTCGCCCGCAGCTTGTTTGTCAGCATGGTAGCTTGACCTTACCATTGGGCCGCAAGCAGCATGAGTAAACCCGATCTTTTTGGCAAAGCCCCCCAAATTATCAAACTCTTGAGGAGTCACATAGCGCTTCACCGGGTAGTGGTGTTTACTAGGCTGAAGATACTGGCCTAGCGTGAGCATATCCACATCGTGTTCTCGTAAATCGCTCAGCACTTTTTTCATTTCTTCTGCGTTTTCGCCCATTCCCATCATCAGTCCGGATTTAGTTGGGATATCTGGATGTTGTTGCTTAAATTTTTGTAGCAGTTGTAACGACCATTTATAATTTGCGCCTGGGCGACATTCTCTGTAAAGGCGAGGAATGGTTTCTAAATTGTGATTAAAGACATCGGGTACACCTTTCTTGAAGATTTCCAATGCTCTGTCCATTCGGCCTCTGAAATCGGGTACGAGTACTTCTATCTTGGTGTTTGGGCTATGTTCCCGAATGGCGTTAATACAATCCACAAAATGTTGAGCACCACCATCCCTTAAGTCGTCTCTATCTACAGAAGTAATAACAACGTATTTGAGTGCCATTTCTGCAATAGTCGTTGCTAGCTTTAAAGGTTCTTCTGCACTTGGTGGTAGCGGTTTTCCATGCGCTACGTCACAAAATGGGCAACGTCGGGTACAAATATCTCCCAAGATCATAAACGTTGCAGTACCGTGGTTAAAACACTCAGCTAGGTTGGGGCAGCTTGCTTCTTCGCAGACGCTGTGTAGTTTGTTTTTGCGCAGTGTTTTTTTGATATGGTCAATTCTATCTGTGGTGCGCGGTAGTTTAATCTTTATCCACTCAGGCTTTCTGAGCATCTGTTCCTTTTCTGTTGGAACGATAGTGATTGGAATGTGTTTTACTTTTTCGTCATCGCGAAGTTTAACGCCTGCTCGCGCTTTGGTGTTACTCATCGAAACCTTCTCTAAACTCTAACTCATTGAGATTTAATATGTTACAAAACGCTTCTACTACGTCTCTAGATGCAGATTCCACGTCTTTAGGACCTGCAACGGCATTGCAGTCTATCATCTCAAGGCCTTTGTAGCCACAGGGATTAATACGTTGAAAGGGCGTTAGATCCATTCTTATATTAAAAGCTAAGCCATGGAACGAAGCACCTTTTCTAATGCGCAGGCCTACGGAGCAAATCTTTTTTTCTGCGACATATACGCCGGGAGCATCCGCTTTTGGGTAGGCGCGGGTGCCATACTTTGCAAGTGTCTTTACAATTGAGTTCTCGAGCGCATTGACAAGTTGCCTAACACCAATTTTTGCCCGCTTAATATCGATGAGCGTGTACACCATTAATTGACCAGGGCCGTGATAGGTTACCTGACCACCTCTATCAACGGGAATTACTGGTATATCACCAGGAGCAAGTAAATGTTCGTCTTTACCCGCTTGACCTTGGGTAAAAACAGGGTAGTGTTCACAAAGCCATATTTCGTCTGCGGTGGTCGGTGTGCGTATGTTGGTGAAGGACTGCATGCGCTCCCATATAGGAAGGTAGTCTTGTAAACCTAATTTTCTAACGATTAACTGCATTTTCTATTGCTTACAATACAACCCGTACGATGTCGATTTTTGCAAGTTCCGTATAGATAGTCTCCATATGTTCTTTGCTAGTGACTTTGACTGAAATACTTACCGCGTGATAATTTCCTTTGCTACTCGGGCGGACTTTGGGCGCATATTCGCCGGGCGCATGCGCTTGAAGACACTCAACCACCAAGTCAGGCAGTTCGGGTTTGGCTAACCCCATTACCTTAAAAGTTTGCATGCTCGGAAAGTCAATTAACTCGTCAAATCTGGTATCCACCGACTAATCTCCAAACCCTAGTTGCAGTTTGACATAATCAATTGCTTTATCAATCAAGCTGCCCTCGTTTACTTCTTCCAATGTCACTAACGGAAAGGTAGCTAGTGTTTCATTTTCAATTTTGAAAACGATACTGCCGACGTTTTGCCCCTTATCCAGCGGTGCTTTTAACTGCTGATCTATTTCGAAATGGGCATTCAAATTCTTTGACTGTCCTCTTGGAATGGTGAGCGTGATATTTTGGTTAATGCCTAGGTCAACTGTATCCTTACTGCCCATGAAAATTTTGTGAGCGACAAAACTATCGCCTGCTTTATAGGGATTGACTGTTTCAAAAAACCTAAAGCCATAGCGCAGGAGTTTTTTGTTTTCAGTTTTTCGGGCCTGTTCACTTTCCGTGCCCATAACGACTGAAATGAGTCGCATATCGCCTTGCGTTGAGGAAGTGATTAGGCTGTATCCCGCATCAGATGTGTGCCCAGTTTTAATGCCGTCAACATTAAGGCTCTTATCCCATAATAAGCTGTTGCGGTTAAATTGTTTTATACCGTTGTAAGAAAATTCACGCTGACTATAAAAAGCATACATTTCGGGCAGCTCTTCAATCAAAGCTTGTGACAAAATTGCCATATCTCGCGGTGAAGTGTAATGATCTGCATCGTGCAAGCCGTGTGTGTTTACAAAATTACTTTGCGTCATACCAAGATTAGCAGCGTGTGCATTCATCATGCTAGCAAATGCAGATTCAGTACCTGCAACGTGTTCGGCTATTGCAACGCATGCATCATTACCAGATTGAACGATAATCCCTTGTAGGAGTTCATTTACGGTAACAGTCGTATTTACCTCGATAAACATTTTAGAAGAGTCTGGAAAATTCTTCGCCCAGGCATTTTCAGACACCTTTACTTCATCGTTAAGACTTATGTTTCCGGCTTCTAGTTCTTTGCCGACAACGTAAACAGTCATTATCTTCGTCAAACTTGCAGGATGAAGCCGCTGATCTGCATTCTTTGATGCTATTTCGTGCCCGTTTTGAAAATCCATCAACAGATAGCCTCCTGCTGCAACAGAGGGGGCTGGCGGGACCACGATGTTTGCTTGAACACTCGATATCGTGAGTAGTGAAATAAACAGTATAATAGCGCGCATGATATGTCCTGAAATTAGGTTTGAATTTTTAGAGTCTGTTGCTCAATTTATATTCAAACGTCAACTGATTTTTAAATTAGGGGATGTTTATATTAGTACATTTTTTTAGTCTAGGTACTCGGCCCACTTGGTTATAATAACGCAAAGCACCATCGGTCTAAAGTAATTGGTATTATATGACACACCTAATTAGCTCGAAACTGAAAAGTCCGGAAAAAATAAAAGTACGTTAGCAGCCTCTCTAACGCTATGGATTAATTTGCGCTGAGTATTACCGGGAAAGCACTGTTAAAACCAATTTTGGCTAGGTCTTTGATTACCTTTCGTGCCTTTTGTTCATTCTCAAGCGGTCCGATTTGCACTTTATACAGATTATCATTTCTCGGGAAGTGAGTGGGAAGCTGCAGTAAATCACTGATGCCTTTGGCTAGGTTTTGCGCACGCCGAGTGTCACTAAGTGCTAACACCTGAACAAACAATTGATTATCTATTTTCGCAGTTTCGTTTGAATCTGCTGCGTTATTTGTCGATTCATTAACGTCTAGGAGTTTCGGTGCTGGTAAAGTTTCAACTTTTGCGACCAGCTTCTGTGGCGCCTTTGTAGGCCCATTGCCAATTGTGACATATCCTAATTCATCAATATGAATCACTTCGATTCTGACACGACTGGTTCCTTTTTCTTTGAATCCAAGTTTTTTTGCTGCCGCATAAGAAAGGTCAAGAATGCGATCACCGTGAAATGGTCCGCGGTCGTTTATTCTCACCGTGGTAACCTTACCATTCTCCAAATTAGTAACACGTGCAAATGAAGGAAGCGGTAGCGTCGTATGTGCTGCTGTAAGTTCAAACATATCAAATACTTCACCGTTTGCAGTATTATGGCCATGGAATTTTTGACCGTACCATGACGCTTTTCCTTCTTGCACAAATCCCTTACCTGTTGTCATAGGCGTATAGTATCTGCCCATGACTTTATACGGTCTATTGTTGCGAACATTGTATTTTTCAAAAGCTGGCACGGGCTCGATATAGTCTATATCTCCGTATGCAAACGTAGGCGCTGAATCAATCTTTTGCGTATAGCGATATGAAGGATCGCCTGATGATGGGCCAAACATTGAACTAGAGCAGCCTTGCATAAAAAACACAAGCATAAATGTAACGATTAGGGGACGAGATCCCTTGTTATGATAGCGCATAGAGATGAAACCTTAGAATGATATTTTATGGCTGTGTTTTTTTTAAGTGTTGCTGAGTTTCTAAAATGTTCATATACAGTTGATTTAAGGTGTTAGTCATTTGAAAGCTTCGAATTCACGGATGAATTCGCAGAGCGCCCAGGGATTGGGTTTACAGCGACTTT
>DDLV01000107.1 GCA_002340325.1 Glaciecola sp. UBA2563
AGTTTGAAGCAGAAGTCTACGTCCTGTCCAAAGACGAAGGTGGACGTCACACACCATTCTTCAAAGGCTATCGTCCACAGTTCTACTTCAGAACAACAGATGTGACTGGCGCGGTAGAATTACCAAGCGGTGTTGAGATGGTCATGCCGGGTGACAACTTGAAGTTCACTGTAGAGCTGATTGCACCGATTGCGATGGACGAAGGTTTGCGCTTCGCTATCCGTGAAGGTGGCCGCACAGTAGGTGCGGGTGTTGTATCTAAGATTATCGCTTAAGATACATCCACAACAAAAACCAAAAGGTCGGCATTGCCGGCCTTTTTTATTTCCTGCAACTTTTATTTCTATATACCCATTATCTCAAAAAGCAACCGTATAAGTGATTAACATATATAAGCAGAAGAATCTGACATCCGATTTCTTGCTAAACAACATGTGGAAACAACTAGTTTTATTATATTAATCAAATATCTACATGGCTTTACGCATATACCATGAGTCCGCATAAACTACATGCATACCAATGACAATAAACTAAGCCTCGTTCTTTATTGACTTATAAAACAATTGCGTTATATAACAACCGTTTAATATGTATAACCAAGGGACCACTAACCCATGTACAGTTGTGTAAATCTTAAATTCCGGCTAATACGCTGTTCTGTGCCGCTGCCAAGAACAGCCAGTTAAATTAGGTAAGATTTTGCAACGGCGGTCTGTACTCAAAGTCAGTAGAAAAGTTTGAGCTTTTATGACACGCTTTTAGCGTCTGCGATGCACGCAGAAAACGTAGTTTGCTGTCGGACACCTCAGTCACTAAAAGTGAGGCGTCAAACTCTTAAAGAGGGCAGCGGGGCATCTGAGTAACATGCAAAGAGCGGCGTTGCATAAGCTAAGCACAGGAGTAACATGTTGAACGAAGTGGTTATTTCCACAGAACAAGCTGATTATACGGACAAAATACCTAACGGTATTTCACCGTATATCTAGATCGTTAGCTATCTAGGGAAGTTATGAGGACGATTCGTTTGTGGAATATTTCTGGCGCAGCGATAATAGTTCCTGAGCCTTCAAGAGTCATTTATCAGAATCAGGTTAATGGAACAGCATGCTTCCAAAAGGAAATTGAAGGTATCTTGATTCCCATAAATAATGACTATGATTTTGGAGATTATGAATCGTCTCTTGAATACCGTCTTATGAAATTCTTTAGTGATTTAAGTGGCGAATTTGGTGCAAAGCATACAGATGAATTAAATAAGCTTCTAAAGGATTTCCCAGAGACTTCATGTATTGAAGTTGATATGGATTTAATCAGCGATTCTTATGAGGCGTGGGTACATGTTACAGTAAATGAGAGTAAACAATCTTACTTTGAAGGGTTTGGCACTTTCAAAGGAGTACTTACATGGCTCAACAGCGATTGATAGCTAACAAGACGTTAGACTCACTACGTTGGGACACGACGCAAGCGTTGCGCCCGTCAACTAAGCGTTAGGTTTCCGAAAAGGTTAATTACTTGGCTAAAAGGGCTATTTATGCTCAAAAGGATAACGATTTGAAACCCAAGACCAAACAAGAAACTAATGCAGTAAATAAGGTAATTCATATTATTGGTTTAGTTTTATTATCTATAAAAGTGACATACGAATGGCATGTTGGAGAAATCCAACTGACGACCTCCAATATTGATGGTAGCAAAGGGACATTAACCTATACCCTTTTTATGGCAGCGCAACTTGCTGCAATTGGATATTTACTTTTAGAAATATTTATTAAAGAAGATAGTTCTGGAGATAAAGAATGAGGTTTTTTTGAAAGAGAAACCTAACAATAGATTTAACTCGCTTCGCTGTGACGTCACTTCGTGTCGCACGTTAATCGGGCGTTAGCTGCGTTTATAAATTCAGGAGGAATAAATGGAAGCCAAGCAAAGAATCGATGTATATCCCTATGTTCGAACCATCTTTGCATTCGGTGCAGGCGCCTCATGTTCTATACTAGCCAACATCGAGAATTATAAAGAATTAGGTTTCGAATATATTGCATACAATGCCTCAGCAATAGGGTTAACTATCCTTGTGTTAGTTAAATTATTAGCTTTACCAATCGCTTTGATTGTTAATATACATAGTGGGTTTGGGTACAAAGTTTCTTATATTGAAACGCTTAAAAAAGTATATTTTATTCCTTATGGGCTTTTTTTCGTGATGTTTACTTTTTTCACTTTAGTCAAGGTGTTTAGATAGATGCAGCGTTTGGCTGCTAACAAGCGCATCAATAAAACGGCTTCGCCGTCGGACACACCTTCGGTATGCCGATTATGGGAGCGTTAGCTCTCAAGGAAGAATTAGTGGACAAAACTAACGAGGGACGAGTTTATTTTTCTCTTGACGGAGATGAACTTGAACCGGATTTAATAACTGAGCTACTAGGTATTAAACCAACTAAAACAAGCTTAAAAGGCTCAGTTATAGCTGGCAAGATGCCAACGGAAAACTCTTGGGAGCTATCTACTGCTCAGTTGGTTGATGAGTACATTGACATATATGAAATGTCTGCCCAACTTATTTCTTCGCTCATACCTAAGCGTGATTTGATCATTGAAGCAGTGAATAAATTTTCTGCCAGACCAAGATTACAGGTGGTTCTCACATTTTCAATAAATGAAGAGCATTCAACACCAGCAATAGGGTTTGATACTACCATGATAGAATTCTTGGCTTACATTGGGGCCTATATAGATGTTGATACTTACAGGCATTGAGGTAAGAGAGCTAACAAGATGAACGAGCAGATTCAGGCCTTTCAGGCTTCCATAGGACAACTAGGGTTTCACTCTGAGTGCCCACGTCATGACGTTATGCCTCTTAAATCGTTTTGTTTTTAACCTTAAGGATACTTTATGATTTTTGATACTTGGCTATTATTCGTCGCGATTGTGTTGATGCTTATGATAAGTTCTGGGCCAAGTCATTTATTAATGATTTCAGTGGGAATGAGTAATGGAGTCAAAAATTCCTTGGTAACCGCCGCAGGTGACCTTTCTGCAAATGCTATTCAAATTGTGTTGGGCGGTTTTAGCCTTGCATCATCACGTCCTCTCGATATGGGTTCGTAGCCATAAAATGGGCTGGTGTGGGATATCTAATCTGGATAGGAGGTAAAATAATTCACGCATCATTAGTCACAAAGTCAAGTACCGACATTGATTCTTATTGACCTTAGAAAATCTGAATAGTTATGAACACTCTGATCTGCACTGATATTTTCGGTAAAAGCTCTACTCTTGAAGAGTTGGCAGATGCAATTTGTCCAAATCATCTTATTGTAGATCCATACGAAGGAGAGAATATCCCGTTTCAAAGTGAACGTGATGCATATCAGTTTTTTTCTTCGAATGTTGGGTTAGATAATTACACTATGATACTTCGAGACGCATTAAAAAATACCTCAACTGCTGTCAACTTGGTTGGATTTAGCATTGGCGCATCTGCTATTTGGAATCTATCAGAAAGCTCTGTTTGTTCCATCGTCATAAAAGGCACATGTTTCTATGGCTCACAAATCAGGAACAATCGAAAAACCCTTCCACGCTTCCCGATAACGCTTATTTTTCCCGAAAAAGAGCATCACTTTTCAGTATACGAATTAATCGCAGATTTGCGAGACACTCCAAAAATCAATATTAGACAAGTCGACTATTTGCATGGGTTTATGAATAGACTGTCTGTTAATTTTAATCTTCAGGGGTATAAAAGTGAGCTCAAAGCGCTGGATGAAAATGCGAACTAGGCGATAAATAAAAGGAGATTAAGCTCTCGTTTGTCGAGATACTAAAAAAAGGTCATGGACTGCATTCGAAACCTTATAGAAACAGGGGAAACATGAGCTATCTCAAGACGTTATTTCGATGGGAAATTGGTCGCCAGCGGTCTGGCTACGATAAAATGCTGTTGCTCGGTAGTAAATGGCTACTGAAATTTGATGTTTATTTGCTGCGATTTAAAGAAGGAAGTGAAATAAAACCGCACAAAGATACTGTAGAAATCGGCAAGCACTACCGATTAAATATAGTGATAAAGCACGCAAAGAAAGGCGGAGAGTTTATTTGTGAACGGCCAATCTTCCAGAGCAATCGAATTAAATTTTTCCGTCCTGATGTCTGTGAGCACAGCGTTACTAAAGTTGTTAGCGGTAATCGCTATCTGTTAAGCATTGGTTGGGTTAAAGGCAAGTGACAAATTGTGTAAAGCGATAGTACATATTACGGGATGCTTACCTTTTAGCTATTTAATATTGATTAGCTGTCATACATAGCGCGAGGTATTCTAATGAAATGCCACATTTTGTGGTTATGAAAGGCAACAAAGAGACACCAACCCAAGTTGGCAATGTCCAAAATGTCATAAGGCATATGATAAATTTGGCACTATACAGAAAAAGCGTCGACAAATTACTTTTTACAACGGACCTGAGCCTAAACCACCTGTTGCGCATTTATTAATTTGTCTTCTTGTGTTTTTGTATGTGATTTACAATGCTTTCACTGCAATTAGATTTGGCTACATCGAAATGTGTGGCGGTTATCGATGCTGGAGCGAATACTATTATGAGTCTCCCATAGGCTTTGCTGTAGCCGGCGTTGTTCAATTGGTTTTTTTCGGGTATGCGGTTCGTGGAATTCGAGAATGGCTAACAGATTAAGAGTTACCATGAGAGTGCCTGCTCGCGTGATGCGAGAATTTTTTCAGACCACAACTTACGCAATAGAATTGGATAATTGATGAGTACGAGAACGATTAAATGAAAAACTCCTCACCCATTTCTTACTTTGTATCTTTATCGTTTGGACTTGTCTTTGTGTTATTGGCAATTCCGTTGATAGGGATGGGCAGCGCCATTTATGTTCCGCCAGAATTGATTGATAACATCGTGATTAAATTTCCTGTTTTGACGGCGGGATTGGTTGAATTTATTACGATCGGGCTTCCAGTAGGAGTTTTATTCTTCATAATGACATACCTCCTATCTCGTTTTTATAGCGAGTTTAATGTGATAGTGATGTCTGCACCGTTTGTCATTTTTATGTTTAGTAGTTTAATGAACACTTGGCCAAGCCAAGACGCTGGTTTTTTCTTGTTGACTGCATGTTTTAAATCACTGCCAGTATTAATTGTTGCGATATATCTCTATAGATGTAGAAAGATACACACTAATGCCAAGTGGTAAATAAACTCATGTTGCTAGACTATGCGCTATCTTAAGGGTTTTTTCTATGTTATTGCGCATACTACTCCTAGGGTTTCTCTTACCAGAAGACCTGATTATTTCAGTAAAAGGCGCGACGTCAAACGACTGGAATTACACAACATTATGTTTTGAATCCTGGTTAATAATGACTGAAACAATATGATGGAAGAAAATGTTTTAGTTAAATCCTCACCAGTTTTCATTGTAAGTGGGACACAGAAGCTGAGTAAAAAAGCAAAAATGAAAAGGGAATAGAAATGATAGAGGTTGTAGTAAGGAAAAACTTACATGAAATTTTGCCGTTGATTCGTGCATATCAGGATTTCTATAATGTTGAAAACATCTGCGACGACAAAAATTTCTCGTTTTTCTCGCAATTTGGTCCAGAGTCAAATCTAGGTTGTCAGTTCCTTTATCGTAGTGATAAGAATGCAGTTGCCTTTGCGACTGTTTACTTTTCATTTGCGTCAACAATTGTGTCGAAAGTCGGTGTAATGAATGATTTATATACGGTGCCGGAACAAAGAGGTAATGGCGTTGGAAGGAAACTGATCGAACATTGTAGAGATTATGCATTGAATAATGGCGCTGCTCGTTTGCAATGGGCAACATCGTTAGATAATGTCCAAGCGCAGAAACTATATGATTCGATGGACACCAAAAAGACAACGTGGCATTTTTATAGTTATACCAGATAGTTTTTATGTAGTGTCTATTTACCGACTAGATAAACAATGATTGTATACGTTAATCATGCCATCCTGAGGATAAAGAATGTTTGATCATGTTGTTTTTGGTGTCCGTGATTATGAGAAGAGCAAAGCATTCTATCTCAAGGTACTCGAGCTGATAGGGATTACAACGCTTGCTGAGAATAAACTTGGCATTGAGTTAAGTGCTGACGGTAAATCATCCTTGTGTATCCGACGTGATCCCATAGACAGCCCCGCGCACCTTCATCTGGCGTTTGTCGCCAAAAATCGAGAGCAAGTTCAAAACTTTCATCGTATAGCACTGGGAATTGGCGCGACGGATAATGGTCCGCCTGGTTTGCGACCTGATTACAGTGGCCAATATTACGCAGCGTACGTCCTCGACCCAGACGGTCACAATATAGAATTAGTTTGTCATGAAGAAGAGGAATGATACATCCAACGTTGACTGTCTATTGTTCGTAAGTGCTAGACTAATTAATGTTTAATTTCTTGATTGCACTTTTAATTATGATGCATGTAGCGGTGTATCTGACGAGTGGGCTGTAAAGAAAATTACTTTTCTTTTTTTGTACCGACGCTACGCTTTATTAACGTAATAACTCGAGGCAAGATACTTATGAAAACGTTTGCTTTGTTGTTCTTGGCGGTAATGTCATTTTGTTCATTCGCTCAAATCAAGCCAGACGCAGAGGTGCCTTCCTCAAGCTGTCACTTGATGAATGAGAACCTTCCAACGTTAGATAATGATGATCAATCAAAACATCCTGTAAATTTTTCGCAAGTCCGCTCAATTTTCCAAGAATGGCGAAATGAGAATTTGGAAGAAGACTCGCAGTCTTCGATCACGCATTTTGCACTGAAGAACGTTCGGCACCATGATGCGTCATCTCCTTATTGGTTGTATGTTATTAGGCATGTCGTCTTTTTAAATGATGAGGCGAACCAGCCATCTGTGCATCATACCGCGATAACCTTATCTGGAAAGGTCTTATATCAAGGGTGTAAAATATGAAAATCCGTTGATAATTTACTATCACGACTTTACGTAGATGTTGTGATCAACATTTATAGCAATAAGTATTTCCGATTGTTCTTGATATGAAGCTGACTAGAAGAGAGTTTATAAAGGTATGTCAAGCGTTAGGACTCACGCTACCTTTGCAAGTAGCTTTGGGTGAAGTTGATGATAGTTTACAGCGCACGAGCAGCAAAAATACCAAGGTTATTATCATCGGTGCGGGTGCTGCGGGGTTATCAGCAGGTTACCTTCTAAAGCAGCAAGGGATTGATTTTCGAATCTTAGAAGCCTCTTCTTCCTATGGAGGCAGAATGAAGCAAACAACGGAATTTGCAGATTTTCCAATACCATTAGGTGCCGAGTGGATACACGTTAACCCGAGTATTCTAAAAAGCCTTGTGAACGATGATTCTATAATAGTAGATGTCAAAACTACCCGATATGATCCAAACGCAGATTTTGGCTTACTCAATGGCCGAAAGATCACTTTACAAGAAGCAGACTTTACAGAAGATAGTAAGTTTGTCGGTTCCACTTGGTTTGGTTTTTTTGAGAAATTCATCCTACCTTCGATAAAAAATGACATTACCTATAATGCAGCTGTCAAAGAAATTGATTATTCAAATCCTAAAATCTCTGTAAAAACAATAGAAAACACTTTCTTGGCAGACCGCGTTATTTGCTCATTGCCAGTGAAAATGCTCCAGCAAGGTATGGTAAGTTTTAATCCTCCACTTCCAAGACGAAAGCAAAAAGCAATTAAAAACGTGAGAGTTTGGGACGGTTGCAAAGCATTTATAGCATTTGAAGAAAAGTTTTATCCAACGTTTGTGGGTTTTGATGTATCCCCTTCATCAAGTGGTCAAAAGCTCTATTACAATGCTTCCTACGGACAAGATACCCATCAAAATGTATTGGGTTTATTTGCGGTTGGGAAAAGTGCAGAACCATATATCGAATTGTCTGGTACGCAGTTAATCAACTATATTTTGCAAGAACTGGATGAATTATTTGATGGAAAAGCATCGTCAACATATCTTAAACATACCTTTCAAAACTGGACAAAGGAGCCTTTTATAAAAAGCGCCTATGTCGTTGATCATGAAGATTGGAGAATCTTGCGCCGACTTGGTGAGAGTATCAATGGGCGTATATTCTTTGCTGGTGACGCTTATACTAATGGCGAAGACTGGGGTGCTGTGCATACAGCGATATTTTCAGCAAAGAAAACGGTTGATAATATACTTAGTAAATGAACACGGCCTTTCGAATTAGTCGTGAACGCAGCACTTTAAGGCCTCTACATATGACACCCGCTATAAACCTGCTTAAAAAAAATGCGATTTGGCACCAAGTAAATCAGTACGAACATGATCCATCCGTGAAATCATATGGGAATGAAGCTGCGGATAAACTTGGTATAGCACCAAATACTGTATTTAAAACCCTAGTAGTACAATTCGATGAAGCCAACTTTGCCGTCGCCATCATTCCTGTATCGAGCATGCTTAATCTCAAGCTAATGGCAAAAGCGATAGGTGCAAAGAGGTCAATGATGGCAAAAAGTGTGGATGTCGAAAGAATAACAGGGTATGTGTTAGGCGGCGTGAGTCCTTTCGGGCAAAAGAAAACGCTGACCACAGTGATTGACGCGTCGGCGCAAACTAATGAGAAAATCTTTGTAAGCGGCGGCAAAAGAGGTCTTGAGCTTGAAGTAAACTTTGGGGATTTAGTAACTTTATTAAATTGTAGGGTTGCTGAAATCGTTCAGTAATTACATACATTACTCGGGGCAATCACCTTTCTGCAATCTAAAAATGTGCGGTTATAGTGCGTTAGCGCACTAAAATAGAGCGCTGACCGATTATTTCAGCATCAGGCTAGATTAATGGTTATGATATTTAAGATAAATATCTCTTGGTAAAAATATTGCTTCTTTCATAGAACAGTATGGTATGTCTACGACGTAAGATTGATACGCTAATTCTCTCAAATGAGTAAAATGTGAAAAAGTAGTACTAAAGACATGTTTTAAACACAGTCTTTGTTACAACAACGGACGTTTATTAAAGTAGCTATCAAAGTCTCAGTGTTAAAAATATTAAAACACCGAGATGTTACTACTTCGTCCATACGCTTTAAGGAGAGTGAGAATGAAACAAGAGGATGTTAGACGGGTACAAAACTCTTTTGCAAGCGTAACCCCAATGGCGCCAGCTGTCGCCACTATGTTTTACAATCGATTATTTGAGTTGGACCCTTCTCTGCGGGAACTTTTCGATATTGATATGGAACATCAAGGGGCAAAACTTATGAAGATGATATCTCTCGCCGTCAATGGATTGGATAATTTGCAAGCGATCATTCCGATTGTTCAGGCGTTAGGTGAGCGCCATGCCACTTATAAAGTAAAAGATACCCATTACGCGACCATGGGTGAAGCATTAATATGGACGCTAGAAAAAGGGTTGGGAGATGCGTTTTCCAAGGAAGACAAAAAGGCGTGGAGCGAAATCTACACAACGTTGGCGAGCATTATGATAGAGGCCGCAAACAGTAAGTATCCAAAAACCGCCTGATACACTTTTAAGAGGATTATGGAATACGAGTTTTACAACATAGTGCCTGATGAAAAAGTATGGTGTTGGATATAGGTTTTAGCAGATGCCCAACGTTGGCGAGACGGTAATAAAATGTACTTTTTGTTCAATCTACACTTTAGTTTAATGGAATTTTATAGGTCAATATAATCGTTAGAAGCGAGCGTGAAAGATACAATTAATATAATTTTTTGAAATATCAACCATTTAAAAAATTATATCTAAGCAAAGTAAAAATAATTGAAAAATACTATTTTTTTTCATTTCGACACTGTGTATTATTTCACCATAACCTTCTAAAAAAACAAAAATAAGCACCTAGTGTTAAGAAGAGAGGATGTAATTAGTGTCGTTTTCAAAACTATTATTTCGATTATTGTTTGTCGTTTTCGTTATTATTTATGTTTCGGTCCTTGCTGAGTTCATCAATCCCAATTTTTATAACGTAAACCTTAATGTCGAAGTGGAAGCGATCGTGCTGACCAGTATCGTTGCTTTGGCCGTATATGTATGTTTCTTTCTGCGAAAAGGTGTGCGTTAATTAATGCTCTTTTGCGCTATTTTCTGATGGGTTTCGTTAACTAGCATCAGGGCGGCCGAGCTATAGATCTCATATAATTCGTATTTTAGAAGTCCAGCAACCACTGCTGGGTCAGTATCAACCCAGTCCTTGGCAATTTCCTTGTCACTTGTATTTAATATAAACAGCCCGCGTTTGGGCTTTGCATCGACAAACGGTCCCGCGACCACTAGTTTTTCTTCAGACGCAAGTTTGCTCATGTTTGCGAAATGACCTTCAAACGCTTTCGACATCTGTTCTTCTGATAAGTCTTTAATGTTTCCAGTTACCAAAATTACTAACATATATGTTTTCATACCCAACTCGTCCGCACCGAGCCTTTCAGCAAGAGCGGGATCGAAGGTAGATTCGCAGTGTGCCGTTAGTACATTGCCAAAAAACAAGAAAATACAAGCAAGTTGTTGGAATTTTCGCATGATTCGTACCTTTTTCAAAAAAATGTCTAGAAATTTAAATCGTAATTCACTACTTTAGTAAATATCTTTACCGGATGCACGCAATGTGATACGCGCAAAAGTGAATCATTCCGTAACCGAATAAAATTGGAGATCTCCTGACCATATGGTCTTATTAATAATCTATGTGCTAATAGCACTTGGCTTTTCATTTCTTTGTTCTATAGCCGAAGCAGTAATCTTAAGTGTATCTCAAGCTCACATATCGTTGTTAGAAAAAGATGGCAAGCCATCAGGGGCATTGCTCAATAAATTAACGTCAGATATCAATAAACCTCTGTCAGCCATTTTAACGCTGAACACCATTGCGCATACGATGGGTGCAGCAGGTGCTGGCGCTCAAGCTGCAAAGGTGTTTGGTGATGCATATTTGGGTGTTATAAGCGCAGTTCTGACACTTTTGATTCTTGTGTTCTCTGAGATAATACCAAAGACGCTTGGCGCTACCTTTTGGAAACCACTTTCCCCAATCACTGCATACTTTTTGAAGTACTTGATTATTTTGCTGTATCCATTTGTGATAATGTCGCAAAAGCTCACCTCCGGTTTCACTGAAGAAAGCCCACTTAAAGGACTAAGCCGTAATGAATTATTGGCAATGGCAGAGTTATCCGAAAGTGAAGGGCAGTTGGCAAAACAAGAAGCTGCATTTCTGCAAAACTTGCTAAGTTTGCACGAACGCAAAATAAAAGAGTCTATGACTCATCGAACGGTTATTTTCTCGGTGTCTGAAGAAATGACGGTGGCTGAATTTGTCGCACAGTTTTCTGATGAGCCTTTTTCAAGGATACCTATTTACGAGAAAGGCGAGTCGGAGCATATTTCGGGGCTCGTTATTCGCTCGGAATTACTGATTGCTGCTGCAAAAGGCGAGGGCGACCGAAGGCTCAAGGAGTTCGGCAAAAGCATGATAACGCTTTTGGCTGATATGCCGCTTGCTGCAACCTTTGACCATTTTCTTAATTCACGAGTCCACATGATCTTGATAGTCGATGAATACGGCGGGTTAGAAGGGATTTTGACGCTCGAAGACCTGTTAGAG
>DDLV01000092.1 GCA_002340325.1 Glaciecola sp. UBA2563
AAATCGAAGATGAATTCGATGTTCAAATAGTATTGGATGAAATTAAGTCTCAAGTGGACGCTATTTCAGCCTTCCCTGCTAATACCGAGAAACCTGTGGTGTTTCGTTCTAAAGCGACTGAGAGTGTTCTATGGATCTCAGTCTATGGAGATGTTGGCGAACGCAGGTTGAAAGAAACGGCGACGGAAATGCGTGATGAGATTGCGAATTTGCCAGGGATTTCAAGCGTAAGAGTCGTCGGCGCAAGAGATTATGAGATATCCGTTGAGATCTCAGAACAAGAACTTCAAGCGTATTCTTTAACATTTGAAGACCTTGTGAATGCCGTCAGGCGTTCTTCCGTTGATATACCAGGTGGTTCAATTCGTTCTGAAGATGGCGATATTCTATTACGCGCAAAGGGACAAGCGTATAATGCGTATGATTTTGCCCGCATACCCCTGATAAATCGCAGCGATGGTACTAGGTTACTACTGGAAGATATTGCGACGATAAATGATGGTTTCGTAGAAGAAGATGGTTTTTCATCGTTTAACGGCAAAGATGCAATCAGCATTGAAGTTCAAGCGATAGGCGATCAAAATGCATTGCAGATTTCTAAAGAAGTCAACAAGTACCTTGACGATAAGGCAACTAAACTACCGCCTAATATTAAAGCAGACAGTTGGGGGGATGCATCGTTTTACCTTGCTGACAGACTCAATATGATGCTTGAAAATATGGCATTAGGCGCGCTGCTTGTGTTTATTATCCTAACTGTTTTTCTGAAGCTAAAACTAGCGTTTTGGGTAATGGTAGGATTGCCAGTTTGTTTTCTCGGAACTTTGATGTTAATGCCGATGTTTGGCATAACCGTGAATCTTATTAGCTTATTTGGGTTTATTCTCGTGCTTGGGATAGTGGTTGATGATGCCATTATCATGGGTGAGTCCGCATACTCTGAGATCGATAAGCACGGGCATAGCATTGACAATATTATTCGCGGGGTAAAACGCGTCGCGATGCCTGCCACTTTTGGTGTTTTAACCACCATTGCGGCATTTTCACCATTACTTATGGTGACAGGGACCTTTGGGATTATTTGGAAAACCATCGGTGTCGTTGTGATTTTCTGCCTTATTTTTTCGTTAATCGAATCCAAGCTTATTTTGCCAGCACACCTTGCAAACATGCGTGTGCCAGATCCTAATGCACCCAAAAATAAGCTTCAGCAATATAGAGAGCGATTTAACAAAGGATTACAGTCGTTCATTTTTGACGTTTACAAACCATTCCTTGAAAAAGCGATTAAATACAAATTGACCACACTTGTGAGCTTTTTGGCGATGATGATCTTGACGATTGGGTTATTTGCAGGTGGTCTTGTGAGGTTTGTATTCTTCCCTAATATTCCTTCAGATTTTATTAATGCAAGTGTAGAAATGGAGCAGGGCAGTTCCATCGCTCAGCGCAATAAAGTGCTTGAAAACTTGATTATCGCTGCGGAAAAAATGAATCAAGATTTTATTGAAAACAACGGCAGTGAAGTAATAAAGCATGTGCTTGCTTTTGATAATGGACCACTGGGTGGTTTTATTTTGATTGAATTATCGAAGGGTGAAACGCGCGATGTTAGTGACAATGATATCAAAGATGTATGGCGTAATTACATTCCAGAAATGGCGGGGATCAGGACACTTTCACTTGGCAGTGAAGGTGGACCAGGAAGCGGTAATCGTTTAGATCTTGAGTTTAGTTCAAAGGATGTTTCGGCGCTTGTGGCTGTCAGTAATGAACTAAAAACGTTTTTGAATGGCTATGAAGGGGTTGCTGACGTCAACGATACGTTCAGCGGGGGCAGTGATGAGATACAGTTACAATTAAAGCCTGAAGCAGAAGCCTTGGGCATATCGCTTTCTCAACTTGCCCAGCAAGTACGCTATGGTTTTTTTGGCGCTGAAGCACAGCGCATTCAGCGTGATGAAGAAGAAGTCAGAGTAATGATCCGGTATCCAAAAGATCAGAGAGACTCGATCGGAAATTTGGAAAATATGCGGATCAGGGCGCCGAACGGTGACGAAATCCCGTTTAGCCAAGTTGCAGATATAAAACTAGATCAAGGCTACGCCTCGATTATTCGCGTTGACGGAGAAAGAGCAATCACTGTGTCTGCTGAACTGAATACAGCTATTGTTGAACCTACCGCTGTCCTAAATGAAGTATTGACTAATGTCACGCCGCCACTGCTTGAGCGCTACCCGCAGGTTGATTTTAAATTACAAGGCAGTGCACGAGAACAAAACGAAGGCCTTATTGCGTTGGGCTTAGGCTTTTTATTTGCGATGGCGTGTGTATATGCATTAATGGCTATCCCACTTAAATCCTATTCGCAGCCACTTATTATTATGTCAATAATTCCCTTTGGCATTGTTGGCGCCATTATCGGTCACTTAATTATGGGTAAAGATGTTAGTGTTTTATCCATATGTGGCATCATCGCATTGTCGGGTGTGGTAGTGAACGACTCGCTGATAATGGTGGATTTTATTAGCCGAGCGCGTAAAGAAGGAAGGTCATTGATTGATGCTGTTACGGATTCAGGAACGCGACGCTTTAGAGCTATTATTCTTACCTCACTTACTACCTTCTTTGGTCTCGTACCTATTTTGTTGGAGCGCTCGTTGCAGGCACAAGCGGTCATACCGATGGCGATATCACTGGCGTTTGGCATTTTGTTTGCCACAGTAATTACGCTGATTTTGGTGCCCACGCTTTACGTGCTATTGGATGACATAAAGCGGGTATTTAAGGGCAAGAAGCATTTACAAATGCAAAATGAAAAAGCTGGGCTGATGCCCGAAAGTGCTAAGTAGTTTTATTGCGTGCCAGCCATTTCTGAATAATCGCTTTTTCTCTTGTCATGAAAGAGCTTTCACTGGTTAAAATACCGTCGCGTCTTTCTTGTGAGACAGCATCGGAATACCACCACGTTCTGGTTGCATCAACGGTATTTGATAATGGACGAAACGTAAGTCCCGAGGCGATGGCTTTGCTGTTATCACTTTTTGACATCCCAGCGTATTGAGGCAGCTGGATCACCCAAGGCTGAATGCCAATAACACCGTTGTCTTGCAAAAACTGCATATCGTCTATTTGTATAAAATTAACAGGTGAGTTGTAGCTTGCATGAATACCGTACACAAATGCATTTGTAGTCATCTCAAATCCTGGACCAGCGCCATTATAGGTGCCCGCCGCACTATTTTCACACAACCGAATCATCCATTCAGCCAAGTCTCTAACGTCAATATATTGAACGACTTCATCAGGGCCCCCGGGAATGATTATGTCGCCGCCTTTTTCTATTCTCGCTAACCAGTATGGAAAACGATCGGTGCTATCACCTGGACCAACAATTAACGCGGGGCGAACAATGATGGAACGCTCTTTACCAAATGCATTAAGTGTGGCTAATTCTGATGTCGCCTTCATCACACCAAACGCATATGTTTGTTTTTCACCTTCGCTGATATCAGGTGGAATTTCGGTGATTAATGGTCGGGTCTCCGTGAAATTGTCGCCGGTAAACGGGTAATAAACGCTTAGAGAAGATGTATAAAGATAATATTCGACGTTATTGACTAACAAGTCAGCGGTATCTTGTGTCCATTTCGTCCTGCGCCCTGAATTGTCAATGACAATGTCCCATTTGCGATTCTTGAGTGCCTCCAGATTGTTTTCTCGATCACCCACCAAGCTTTCGACCCGAGAAAATACCTCAGGATGAATTTTAGGTTTGGTTTTGCCTCTTGTGAATGTGGTAATACTATGCCCTCGGCCTAAGGCATAAGCAATTTGATGAGGCCCTAAAAAACTGGTGCCGCCTAAAATCAGGATGTTGAGTTTTTTGTCGGGAAGCTTTTGACTACGTTTACTACCTAGCGCTTGTGATGTAAGCAGCGCAGAGGCACTAAGCACCATGCTATTTCTAATAAATGTTCGTCTGCTTTTATCCATACATCGCTACTTTTTTTGTAAAATTGATATCGAAAAACCTAACATCACTTGATTGACTTTGCAATGTGATGCGCTTGCTAACTCATTGCGTCTAAATGCTTAGAACCGAATGAACGCTATCACTAAATGCATATCAATTGATTATCAGACATAATAGTTGGTATCTGTGTCACTTTTCCATGAGCTAATATGGATTACCGTTATCGAAACGCACAAATAGAAGATGTGCCAAAGCTCCGCCAATTGATGGAAGACTCGATTGAGGAAAATATGCGGGGTATTTTGAGTCCTCAAGAAATTATTGCGGCCAAAGAAACCATGGGCGTCGATACGTCACTTATCTCGGATCAGACTTACTTCATTATTTTTCATAAAGATGATGTCGATACCTTCATTGGTTGTGGTGGTTGGGGTAAACGAAAAACGCTATACGGCGGCGATAGCATTAATAATAGAGATGATAGCTTTTGTGACCCTATACAAGATGCTGCGAGAGTCCGAGCGATGTATACACATCCCAAATGGGTGCGTAAAGGTGTTGCTAGCTATTTACTTGAATTAGCAGAGGAACACGCAAGAAAAGCAGGTTTTAGTCGCTTAGAACTTGGGTCAACGGTCGCCGGCGAGGCGTTTTACTTATCCAAGGGCTATATACCGACTGAACGAATCGAAGAAATGGCGAGTAACGGTAAAATCAAAACGGTAACCAAAATGTATAAGCAAATCTAACTTGCGGTAGTCCTTTGTAAAGAGTATCTAGGATTTTTTTGATGCCGGAACATCTATGGTGCTCGTCTTAGATTCCTCACCGCGAGCGAAAATAGGGATCTTTAAGGCAAAGTCATTGAGCGCTTGGATTGCATGGTAAAAATAAAAGATCCGGTCAGCTTGCAGCTTTATTGGTGTTTGGTAGTTGAGATAGTGTTTTGCACCGTTGTTTGACACTGCGTATGCGTGCGCGCCGCTGAGTTTTCCAGGCCGCCAAAAATATTGATTGTACTCTCGCATGTTTCTCAAAGCGATAAGCGCCGGTGGTATTTGATCCCAACCGCCAATCTTTAAGTGATGTAGAATAGAATAGATCCAACGTTTTGTGTTGTTGCCGGCACTCGGCAGGTAGTGGTCATAGTAGTCAAAAAGGATAAGGTCCCAATTTTCTGGCAATGTATTGAGTGCTCGCTCTACGTTTCCAATCGTTGACAATACGGGAATAGCGTCATCTTCAAAAATTAATACACGGTTATAATCGTTATCAATTACGTCTTTATAGATTCGTCGGTGTGAATCCGCACAGGCACATTCAGCGAGTATCATTGAGCGTTTTGTGCGTTTTATTTGTCTGTGCGCAGTATCATCATAAAAGGAAGTATCTTGTGTAATTGTTTGAGGCAAATCACGTTTGTCAGTGCCCCAAAAAATTTCATAGTTTAATTCATTTAAATGGTGTTTTATGCTTTCGTGCCGAGATGTGGAGCCCTTCAATGATATGACATAAATCTTGTCAAAATAATTGTTTATAAACTCAAATCCATGTTTGACATCTTGCATTGTTTTTTCTTTTTCTGATTGTTAATTTGTTTAAGGCTGTTTATGTGTTGTCCACAGACGCTAAGTCGCTCGAATGGACATTCTATTAAATTTACCCATAGCGATAGCATTGCCCAATAGTACAATGATCACACCTATTACTGAAAACCAACTCCACCGATAACCTTCAAACGCAGTTGAGATTAACAGCGCAATGATAGGATAGACCAATACAACATAGGCGGCTTTATCTGATCCAATGTTTTTAAGTAGTTTCATATAAGCAGCGAACGCAAAAACAGACCCAAACACCGAGAGATATATAAGCGCATAATAGTAGTCAACATTGTTAGGTATATTTATTTCATCGACACTTATAAAGACTACGGACATCGTGATGATAACGCCATAAGTCATCGCCCAAAAATTCATTTGTGTGACAGTAATTTCTTTGTCCAAGATTTTTTCTGACAATACGTTACCGATGGATGCACAGAAAAAAGATCCCGTTGCAAACAACAACCCCGCCATAATGCTTGCATCTTTTTGCAGATGTCCAAATTCAGGTGCGAAAATAAAAGTGATACCTATTAGGCCGATGGTAGCGCCTAGTATCACTTCAATTCTTAACGGTTTTCCAAGCACTATTCTTCGCAAAGCAACGTTAAAATAAATGACAGCGCTGCTGAGCACGGCCAATAAAGCACTTACCATGTGCTGTTGAGCGGCATACAACAATGAATAATCGAGTGTATACAGAAACAGGCCTGAAAAAATAAAAAGTCGGTGATGTACTAAAGGTACCTTAAGTGTCTTGCCAATATAAATACTCCAAAGCCCAATAATTGTAGCGGCTAGTGCAAAACGCACAGCGACTGAAAACATCAATGCAGTTTCATTGACTTGAAAGGTCAACGCGATCCAAGTGGAGCCCCAAATAAGGCTGCAAATCATAAACAGCAGTGCATTTTTACTTAACATTCAATTGAGTCATTTTTATAGATTGACAAAAAGTATCACACTTACAAAAAAGTATTCGTGTAAACAAAATACTATCATACTTTTGTGAGGTCATTTCACATCTGGTCAATGGCGCGTTGAACGTATACATTGCTGTCATTCGCCGTTTACCATGAAACGATCATTTCACACCTTTTGAGCAGTATTATTGATAAGCGTTGCTCAGGCAAAATAAGTAGTAAATGGCTTTACTCGTTCTTATTCTTAACCAATTTGTTTAATTTGAGAGCGGTTTGTTACCAATTTGATGTGACAAATGTAACTAATCTCAGTTTCTTGTGTGAAATAATTATCACAGACTCGCAGTAGGTTCTGTTGTTTTTTCTGGTTCTACGTAGCGATAGCCCGCGCCGTAGACAGATTCGATAAGGCCTTTTAAGCCAAATGTGGCTTTGAGCTTGGCGCGTAGATTTCTGACATGGCTATCAATAGTTCGGTCAACAATATCTGACGTGTCCGGAAATGCTATATCAATAATTTGTTGGCGAGAATAAATACGGCCAGGATGACGATAAAGCATCTCGAAGAATTTAAATTCTTGCATAGTAAGCCGTAATTGTTGTTTTTCGCATTTCACCGTAAGCAAATTGGCGTCGAGTTCAACCATACGCTCACTATGAGACGTTTTAGCGCGTTTTAAAATAGCCTTTATTCTTAGCATTAATTCGGGCGCACTAAAAGGTTTGCATACATAGTCGTCAGCGCCTGCTTCCAAGCCAATGAGTCTATCGATTTCATCAACCTTTGCCGTCATCATAATCACGGGTATCTGAGAGAACTCTCTTATCTTCTTACAGCAGTCGATACCATTAACAGACGGCAACATAACGTCAAGCAATACAATATCATGCTGATTTTCTCTAACTGTTTGTACGACAGATTCACCGCATGATAACCAAGTGAATTGCCAACCGTTTTTGGTGACAAACAATTGCAAGTTCTCAGCTATATCATGGTCATCTTCAACGATTAGAATATTAGTCATTCGTGCTCTCCTGACGAAGTGGCAGTTTTATGTCTATAAGGAGGCCGCCAAGCTCACTGGATGAAGCCGTTATTTTACCCTTGTGCGCTTCGATTATGCTTTTACAAATCGACAAGCCTAAACCACTTCCGCCCGTTTCCCGACTGCGAGACGACTCGACCCGAAAAAGTCTTTCAAACAATTTAGGTAATTCATCAGGCGCCACACCCGGCTTGCTGTCTTCAATGTAAACGCTGAGAAATTTGTCAGTAATTTTAGCGGTCAATTTGATTTCACCAGGCGAATCGGTATAGGCCAGACTATTATTGATAAGATTGGCCAAGACTTGTTTTATGCGGTCTTTGTCAATTGATATGGATTGAGACGAGGGCAAATGATTTTCGAATAGCCACTCAAAGGCCCTCATTTGCACCAAGTCTCGAAATTCATCCTGCCATTTTGCAAATAGTTCGCTGATATCTTCCTCAGTAACGCGCATATTAAGTGCTCCAATATCTGACTGCGCTAGCTGATAGATATCACTGATCATGCGATTAATATCGGAGATTTTCTCAATCAGTCTTTCGTAAGATGCATCAACGTCGTCAACCAGATTGTGCTTAAGCGCTTCTACCTTTAACTGTAAAGCGGTCAAGGGCGTTCGTAACTCATGTGACACATCGGCTAAAAGTTGATTTTTTTGCCGCAAAGTATTTTCATACAGCGACACTCGAAGTAAGCTTAATTTACGTCTTTGCCACAAAACAAAAATAATTGCCAGAGAAAGTGCGACAACACAAAGTATTACAAGATGTAAGCGCTGCTGAAGGTTTTCTTGTGTACGCAGCTCTTGTTCTTTTTGTACTTTGATTTGCTCCAGTTCACTGACTTTTAACTCTTCTTCCAAAAGGTTCATATCGCGTTTATAGCGTTCAGTCTTTTCACGCTGGTCTTCGGTATTGAGAAGCTCCTGCAACTCGAGTGTTTGTTCTAAATGGAAAAAAGCTTTATCAATTTGTCCTAGCGCCTGATATGTCCGCGCAAGTAATTCATGTGCTTCACGTTTTTTATTGTCCAGAGATAGCTCTTCAGCAATAGCTAGGCTATTTTTAATCCATGGCAATGCTTTAGAATATTCTTTTGTATCGAAAAAATAATCGCCAAAACTGTAGTCTACAGACAGCGTTTGAAAGGGGCTGTCTCTAATGTCTGCATATTTTTTCGCGAGTTGTAAATTTTGTAAACGTTCAGCCTGATTGTCTAATGTTGCAAAAATATTTGAACGTTGAAGATAAGCCCTTGAAAACTGTCTAGGTGAGTCTATTTGCCCAAGGACTTCAATTGCTGCTGCATTGTTTTTCAATGCGTTTGAATACTTTTCCAAATCTATATGGATATTGGCGATACCGATATAGGAATAAGATATGTTGTAAGGCCCGCCAATCTTTTTATCCATTGCCAGAGCCTTCTCATAATAAACAAGCGCATTAGCTGGTTCATTGGAGTCTTCGTAGACTTCTCCGATATTATAGTAGACTGTCGCTAACCGCTCCTCATTACCGATTCGCTCAATAATAACCCTTGATTGGTGCAGATATTCTAGTGCCTTGGATAGGTCGCCAAGCGACACATACATCACGCCCAGTTGATTAAGCGTCACTGATTTACCTTCATCATCGTTTTCTTTTATAAAGGCTTCAAGTGATAACTCCAAGTAACGCTTTGCATCTATCCAGTCCATCACTGAACTCAAAATCGTGCCATAACCCAGATAAGCCTCTCCAAGTAACTCATTGTTGCCTTGCGATACTTCGACGGCTTGAAACGCATATTCTTTAGCTTTTACAAAATCATTACGCATTCTCTCTAATGCGGTCAATGCAATTAGTAGATTGGCACGATTCTTTTGACTTAATATGGATTGCGATTCGTTAGACCGGGAAAGAATACGCTCTGCTTCATCGTAGTCACCGGTTCCCATTATCAGCCTTGCAAGGTACATTCTTGCTTTTGTGTGAACATCCGGGTGCGGATGCAGCATAAGTTCCTGCAACCGCGCTCTATTATCTTCAGTATTTTGAACAAGATCTCCAATCTCATCCTCCAATGCCTCAATATCGTCGGCATTTTCATCTGCATTGGCAAAAAAACTCAATAAGGCGGTGGTCAGTACAATCACCAGTAATTGTTTAAACATAGAAAACCTGCGTCAAAAAAATCGCGATTGCTAGTCCACGTAGTGAGAGAGCCAACATGATGTCGTAGGGGCGATTTGAGGTAATAAAAGCATTAGGATATAAACGCAAGCGGAGTTGGTTTTTTGTCATATAGCGTTACCTTGGAGTAAGGCGGATAGATGAATCTAACCGTTCGTTTTGGTAAGCACTTTCCACTGTTTCTCCCTGTTTATCATTGTTCATTACTATTCTTTGCTGGTGATTGTTAGCTATTACTGTTTATTGCTTTTGTAGCTTTTATTGCCGAAGCAAAAAACATGCTGGAAACCGAAGTGTTCCAGCGATTTTTCAAGCTTGGGCATTTTACAATTTACCTATTGATTTCAAGAGCAAAAAAGCCAGCGACTACAAAATGCAAAATAGTCGCTGGCGATTTCAGTGGCGTGCTTATTCAGCCCGCAAGAGGAAAACCTTAACCGAGGTACTGTGATTTCCGTCGTCATCAATCGTGTAGTAGGTGAAACTATCCTCCAACACGTTACTTGCTGAATCAAAATAGAAATCAAACTGCCCTGTATACGCGTCAATGATAAGCTCACCAGAGGTTGGATACTCATCGATTACAGCACTATGTCCGACATCCAAAGGCAACGTTCCACTGACTAAACTATCACCCTTAGCGCCAAGCGAGATGCCACTGCTTTCGTAAGTAACTCCGCCTTTCTCCTGTCCGATAAATCCGCTTGTGCTTTTGTCAGTCGCATTTGCGTCTTCGAAATCGAGGTATGTAATAAGTCCGCTTTCAGCGCCAGTCAGCGAACGTCCCATATTCTGATTTATCTCATTGGCAGATAGTGCTCTGTCCCAAATTCGCACGTTGTCGAGTTTGCCATAGAAATAATCTAAATCATCGCTGTCTGCACCCCATGCACCAAGGCGAATTTGAACATCAGTATTGACATTGCCGACTCGGCTAGCACTCTTACTGTCTCGTTCCACTCCGTTGACATAAAGCCTAACCCTATTTGCATTTCGGTCAACTACCCCTGCTAAATGTACCCATTCGTTAAAGGGGACTTCACTTCTGTGTTCAGCACGCCTCATTTTGTTTCCATCTGCAATGTAAAAAGCGGGATTGAGGTCGCCATTCCTAAGATGCAGGTTTAAAGACCAACCTGGTATATTTACCCCAGTGGCTGCCTTTTTTGTAACCAAATCCCTGAATTCACCTGCACTAGAAGGATCGACAAATATCCATGATTCTACCGTGAAACTTCCATTACCAAACAGCTGTGACTCATCATGCGCAATATTAACCGTGCTTTGCTGTCCATTGAGGTCAAGCACAGTGTTACTTATTTGCGCAGATACCGGTGAATTAATGTACTCAACCATAAATCGACCTGTAGCATCTAATGCAGTATCCACCTGGTCATTGTAGTTGAGATACGCAAGAAGGTCTGAGGCATACGGATCAGCACCAAGATGCATTGATGCCTGTATTTCAGATTGACTTAATACACGGCTCCATATGCGCGTTTCTTCCAGTGCACCGTTAAAAAATGATGAAGAAAGCGACTTGTCCGCGCCAAGTATAATATCACCATCGTTTGCTTCCATCTGAATAGTCCTACGAACGGCTAGTTCACCATCAGCATAGATACTAAGCTCACCCGATATATCATCGTATGACGCAGCAAGATGTGTCCACTGTTGCTGCTGCAGGAAAATGCCGGTTGTCAGTTCAGCACCACCAAACCACGTATATACTTCTCCACTGCCTTTTATAGCAAATATTGAACGCCCGGGGCCACTAGCATCTGTCTGCATCATAATGCGCCTGATGCCGCCAGCTGAACTGTCCATTCTCACCCATGATTCAATCGTAAATGAGGTTGCAGCAGGGTCAAATTCGCTGATCAGGACTCGTG
>DDLV01000033.1 GCA_002340325.1 Glaciecola sp. UBA2563
TCCATGGGCGCTCTGCGAAAACATCCATGTTTTCGAAGCTTTCAAATATTCTATTCCTACAATTAACTGTGATTCAGATATTTATAAATTTAACAACAATAAACGCGAACATTGCCTTCAAGAGTTGTATTTGGCAGCTTGCTGCTATTGAATATGTCCGAAAAACGAACAAGCCTAACAATCAACGATGTCAGGCTTGCAGAGTTACAGTATCAGAAAGGGGACGTGAGATACTGTGACAATAAAACAAAAGCAGATTAGCTATCTTCTTTCTGCATTTTCTCCCAAATTTCTTTGGCTTCTTCTTTGCTAAAACCACCGAGGTCAGCACAAGTACCACCGGGGACTAGCTTCCATTCGCCGACATCATTATCAACAGTTGATTGGCCTGCACAGCTGTGCGTACCCGCCAGGTTTGCACAATCATTTTCGCCTGCAGCTGCGATGCCGTAGCACTTTTCTTTTTTCTTTGATGCTTCTACAGCATCAACAACACCAATTGTCATAACGCTTGCAAGTGCAGCGGCAACAGCGATTTTAGATTTCATAAATGTTCCTCTTAAATATTTGACGCTATATTCGTCAAGTGGTTTTGTACGGATGATTTAGATAACGATAGTCTTATCACAACACCAATGTTTGGTATTTTAATAGACCTACATTAGTTTAAAAATCTTTCATTCGCTATATTATTTTTTATAACAAAGTTTGACGCTGCCTACGTAACGATAGATTTGGTGGAGAATTCAGCAGAAAGATAAGATCGGCTTTGTACAATTTCGCGCAGGCGGTTTGTTGCTTCTAAAATATCAGCGTAACTTAGAAACAGCGGACTAAACCCAAGTCGCAAAATATTCGGTGCCCGATAATCTCCTATTACTTTGTGCTTAATTAGCGCTTGGCAGATCGCATAAGCATGCGGATGTTGATAAGCCAGTTGCCCATTTCTATTGGATTGCTGTAAATCAGTTAGTAACGAAAACTCAATGTCTATTTTAAATTCGATTAAACAACGATGAAAAAACTCACTTAATGCGACAGATTTACGCCAAATATGTTCAAGCGCTATCCTATCAAATACATCAAGTGCCGCATCAAGGACGCTCATTGAGATAATCGGCGGTGTACCAGAAAGAAACTGCTGTACACCGTCAGCAGGCTCATAGACAAGTGAAAACTCAAATGGATGTTTGTGTCCCATCCACCCGCTTAATGGTTGTTTGCATGTTGGTTGCCAACGCTTATTAACATATAAAAATGCAGGCGCGCCTGGACCACCGTTAAGATATTTGTAAGTGCAACCTACCGCAAAATCAACATCCAAATCATTCAAATGCAACGGCAGAACGCCCGCACTATGCGCAAGATCCCAAAGCACCAAGATATTATGTTGATGTGCAAGCGATGTTATTTCGCCCATATCAAAAAACTCACCCGTGCGAAAATCAACATGCGTTAACATCAACACCGCAATATCGTGACCTCGTTGTTGTATAACGTTGACTAGCGATTGTGGTGAAAGCACCAACAATTCGCAGTGCTGTTCAGTCAATAAATCAGATAACCCTTGCACAGTGTATAAATCGGACGGAAAGTTAGTATCAGTAGATACAACGAGATGACGCTTTTTGTTAATCCTAAGTGCGGCACTCACCAATTTAAATAAATTAACAGAAATTGAGTCGCAACATATGACATCTTGCTCATCACATCCTAGCATTGGTGATAACTTCTTACCCACAGATTGGGGCAGTCCAATCCAATTGTGCACATTCCAACTCGAGATTAACGATTGCCCCCATTGCTCTTCCACTACCTCTTTTGCGCGATTGGATGCAGCATTGCTCATTGGTCCTAATGAGTTACCATCAAGGTAAACGACATCATCAGGTAACGTGAATGCGGATTTGGACGATGCCAAAATGTCTTTAGCATCAAGTTCGGTTGCAAGCTGGGACAGGATTTCGTAGCGTTTTGTATCCGCTTTTTTCATTGCTTTATGATCGATAATAGTTGTGCAAACGCCGTAGTGTTTGGATGAATAAAGTCAAAGTGACCTGCCCCATCTATGCTTATTAGCGATGCGTTTGCGTGATGACTGTAGTTACCTTTTACTATTTGGTCATTCGTTCCGATTAAAATGATTGGAGCCTTGCCTGTAGAGTATGATTTGTTTTTTATCGTTGCGCGTTGATACTCGTTAGGCTGCTTGTCAGGCATACCTTGCATAAATTGTTGCGTAGCCGATTGGCAACTATTCTCGCCCTTTGCATAGGCAACCAAATCTACGATAGGCGCCAACCCAACTATTGTTAATCCAGGCCAGTCCAGGTGGTAACCAGCAAGAAGCGCCAAATGACCGCCGGCACTATGTCCAATTAAATAAACTCGACTATTTTTGGCAACATTGTTTTTGATGGTATTAAGGGCATTGTTGACATCGTGAAAAGCTACTGGCCATTCTCCTCCGTTACCTGTTCTTCGATACTCGATGTTGTATACATCAAAACCGTGATTATTTAACGCAGTCGCAAACGCACGGCTGTGCGCAATATCAAAATTGCTCAACCAACAGCCACCGTGAATGTTAATGACAACGTTGGGCGTTCCTTTACTTGAATTCGGTTTGCTATTGGTTTTCGTCTCTTTATTTACATTGGAATTGGCATGGGAATCAGCATGGTCTTCCGCTGGTTTATAGATAGACCCATTGGGGTACTTTTCAGCATAGTTGTTTTTAGCATAGTACACTTCAATAAACAGATTTTCCGACAGCGAACCTTTGGCATACGATATTAGGTCATCGGGTGACTCAATCGGCTGTTCCAACACATCATTGTATCCAACATCAAACAACAGATCTGGTTCGCCTGCGTGTAAACTGTTACGGGTAATGCCGGCAATTAGCAATATTAAGGAGTATCTAATTATAATTGTTATCACCTAAATCTTTCTCATGATAGTTACGTTTGAGGGTATAATTGTGCTTTACACAGTGCATATTGACCATTGTTAAGTTGCTTAACTTGTTGATAAACGCCCCGGTAGCGTTCGAGGGAACGATACACACTACGTTCTTCGCAGCGCTGGCATTATCACTAAAGACGCTGCAAAAACTAGCAGGAAATAGCATGATAGAACATCAGCCAATCATACTTCGTCCATATCCAAGAGGTTTCCACCTTATTACACGCGAAGTAATGAATCAGATCGACAAATTACCCGACAACGGTATCTTTCACCTCTTCATTCGTCATACATCTGCATCTCTTACGATCAATGAAAATGCGGACCCGACAGTGAGGCACGATTTTGAAGCACACTTCAATGAATTTGTACCCGAAAATGCCTACTACTACCAACACACGTTGGAAGGCAGTGATGACATGCCAGCTCACCTAAAGGCATCTACGTTGGGCGCTAGCATTAGCTGCCCAGTGATTGAAGGTAAATTAGGTTTAGGAACATGGCAGGGAATTTATCTTGGCGAGCATCGTAATAACGGTGGCGCTAGGTCGTTGATTGCAACCATTTACAGCTAGAAGTTTTTTGAGTTAGTTTAAATGCTGTAGTTCTGCGAGTTTTATCGTGTTCGTTTGTAATACACGATTGTTGAGACCAAGTGCAGTGAATACAATTTGAGAATCTAAAAGATTTTCCGCCCAATGAATATCAATTGTTGCATAGTGCGAATCTCTAACGGGCTCACCAATACGGTATTGATTCACCTCATCAACCTCGCGATATGACTGATTGATCCCAGAGGAAGTAAAATCCCAAAGTGGATAAGGAACTGCCATATCAAAACTGCCGTCATCTCTAGATACTTCCATTAAATGGCGATCACCGGATAAGAACACAACACCATTTGCATTCGTTTGATTGAGCAGCTCGTACAATCGCTGGCGTTCATGCGGCATGTTACCCCATGATTCCCACCCGTGTTCATTCGCTACAACCTGAATGCTGCTGGCAATCAGCCTTATATCTGCGGGCTTTTGGAGTTCGCTTTTAAGCCAATCCCATTGTTCATCTCCGAGCAGACTGCGCTGTGTGTCGGTAGTTTTAACATAAGGACCTTTGCCGTTGACTCTGCCCTCTGGCTTAAGATCTAGGCGGTCTCGATGATAGCGTGTATCAAGTAACAGAACTTGTATCTTTTTACCTTTACTTTCAATGAGCGTTTGATTGTAAACCCCCTGCCGAGTCCTTATCGGATGGTCTTCAGGGTAATCAAAAAAATCCATGAATGCTTGTTGGCTTTCATCTTTTAAACCAAACTCTCTGCCGGCGTCATTTTGGCCATAGTCGTGATCATCCCAAGTGGCGAGTATGGGCACGGTGCGTTTGAGCTGCGCAAATCCCTCATGTTTACCTAATCGCACATAGGCATTTGCAAAGTCATCTTTATTCGTCACTGCGCTCATAGTGCGATTACCATCACTATCAATCTTGATATCTGCGTATTGATTATCGCCTATAAAAAGGAACAAATCTGGCTGTTTGTTTAGAATATCAAACCATATGGGTTGCGGCTCTCTATCCTTTGCGCAAGAACCAAAAGCAAGGCGAAAATCCGGCAATATTGATACAGATGCAGTTGCCTGTAGATTAAAATTCCACAAACAGAATATGATAAAAAACGAAATGAGTGTCCTTGTAAAGCAAGTCAAAAAAACATATAGAATTAATATTTTTTGATTCTTGAGACTTTCAATTTTTTGAAAAAAAGACCGCGACAAGTAATTGCCCTCCATTGCAAATTGCACTTTACTCACCCGTTAAAGATAGTGCAGAATTTTGAAGCATCAACCAATTCATCTTTAAAATTAGAGGTTTTGTTCCCGTTAATTGTTGCTTAGTTCCCAAATATTTGATTCACAGTTGATTATCGGAATAGGACATTTGAAAGCTTCGAAAACACGGATGTTTTCGCAGAGCGCCCAAGGACGGGTTTACAGCGACTTTCAAATGTCCTATTCCGATAATTAAATGTGCGAAACATCTATCAACAACAATTAGCGGGAACATAGCCAAACTAAAAAAAGACGTTAGTGAAAACCTTTTTAATCTTGTTCAGCTTTGGTTCAGGTTGCATTTCATATGATATAGGCAGAGTTAAGCAATACCCTGAATCGGTTGGAGAAAATCATGAAGTTTATAAACGTACTGAAGTGTACGCTTTTGGCCTTTTGTATAAGCGGTGTTTTATACAATCCTGCACTTGCCAAAAAAGGTTATCATGACAAATGGGATGATCATCGAGATCGTCATTACTACGGCAATGATAGACACGGCTATCAAATCAATAACAGTAATTACGCGCGTGGACGCGTTATCGATGTTGTACCTATCTATAAGAATAAGAAAAGGCGCCAGCAGAACTGTTGGTTAGAACCTTCACCCAGATATCAGCGCCAGCACTATAATAATCTTAACAATCACCAGCACCGAAGAAACGAGACGATAGATACTATAGCGGGAGCTGTGATTGGCGGTGTTATTGGTAATCAATTTGGTTCTGGAAATGGCAACAAAATTGCTACCGTTGCAGGCGCTGTTATCGGCGGTAAACTGGCAAATGACTATACATCGAATGGTTATAAACCGTCACAAATAAAGCATCACCGAAACAACGGTTTCGTAGAGGTCTGCGAAAACAACGCAGGACACGGTAACAGACATTTCGGAAAGATAACTGGGTACCACGTTACCTATCGATACAAGGGTGATATCTATCGCTCCATCACGCGAAGGCATCCTGGCAAATATATCGATTTGGTGGTCAGTGTTATCCCCCGTGAATAATTGATAAACTTATGTTCGTAAGAACCTAACTGACTGGAGACACGGCTTTGATAAAGCGCGGTATATTACAGCTATTTTTACTTGTTTTAATAAGTGTGGGCAGTTCATCACTGGTTGCTTTTGAAAACACAATTACAAAAAAAGAAGCTGTTGCAAAGGTCGTCAGTGAGTATCCAGGTAAAGTACTAAGAACCGCTACTGTGCAGCGTCAAGGTAAACAGTTTTATCAGGTTCGCGTACTAATGCCCGACGGACGTATTATCAATGTACTTGTCGATACTGAAACAGGCCGGTTGAGAAAGCAATAATACAATAGAGCCTGTTTTTCGTTAATGCTTGTTTTTCTGTAATAATAATGTCGATGGTGTAAAAGTTAGATGCGATTGCTACTGGTAGAAGATGAAAAAGTGTTAAATCAGCAATTGACCAGACAACTCAGCAGTAAGGGGTTTGCCGTTGATGCATGTTTTGATGGTGAAGCTGGTTTGTTCAATGCCCTTGAAATCGATTACGACATTGCCGTGATTGATATTGGTCTTCCAAAAATCGACGGATTTGAGCTTGTCAATCGTATCCGTAAAGAAAAGTCGTGGCCTATTTTGTTATTAACCGCAAGAGATCACTGGCAAGACAAGGTAAAAGGGCTTAACTCGGGTGCTGATGACTATCTCGCAAAGCCGTTTCAAGTCGAAGAATTAGTTGCACGCTTACATGCTCTTATCCGTCGCGATAAAGGACAAACAAATCCGATACTCGAATTTGATGGCTTACGTATCAATACGAATTTATCAGAAGTCAAAGTGCATAACACAGCTATCAAACTTACGGCATTCGAGTATAAAACGCTCGAATATCTCATACGACATCCGAGGAAAATCATCTCAAAAACTGAACTAACTGAACATCTTTATGCACAGGATTTTGACCGTGACTCCAATGTTATCGAAGTATTTGTAAAGCGATTGCGCCAGAAACTAAGTCCAGACCAACACGATAAATATATCCAAACAGTGCGCGGTCAAGGTTATCGTTTCGCTCATACCAACGAGCAACATGTTAGCAATAAATAAACTCAGCCTGACAAGGCGCCTCATTATTTCGAATCTAATTGTCGTTTTTGTCGTCTTGCCATTGTTTTCCTTTGCGCTAATTAACACGTTTTCAGCACAAGCTGAACTATCTGAACAGCAAACTATGCAAGCGTTAAGCTATGAGTTGTTGGCAAAATTGGAGCTGGAGAATGGCGAGCTTTCCGATGATATTACCCTAACAGCGACTGAATTCTCACTACCAGGCTCGGGTTTGTATGCCTTTGTGAGATCAGGGAAACGAATTTTATGGGAATCGTCATCCGTTCTTTTTCCAACAGGAAACATCAATTGGGTAACCTCAAGCGCAGGCAAAGAGATTTTTACAACCATTGACATCCTTCAGCAAGTACATTTCAACTGGCAAATTCAAGTAATATTGGAACAAGCAGGCGTGACCTACCCGTTTACGGTCAACATAATAAAATCCAACACAGATTACGAAGAACAGCTACGCAAATTTAACACGCTATTATGGCCATGGTTGATTGGTATCAGCATTTTATTTGCTGCGCTTCAATGCATCTGGGTATTGTGGTTTCGCCAACCTATGCGTGACCTTGCGCACGAAATCGAAGCGATAGAAAAGAGCAAACAAGCACAAATTCACGGCCCCTACCCGCCTGAAATATCGACAGTAAATGACCGCCTTAATCAGCTATTGAACAATGAAAAACTGCAAAGAGAACGCTACAAAAACAAACTTGCAGATTTGGCGCACAGTTTAAAAACGCCGCTAGCGGTAATGAGTACGCATGACAATATGCCGAGTGAAGCAGTCGATAGTATCGAAAAAATATCAGCCATCATTAATCACCAGCTAAAAAAAGCACAAGGTAAAGCATCGTCTTGGCATAAAGGATGCGATGTCAAACATATCGTCGAAAACCTCATTCCTTCTCTTGAGAAATTATACGCAACAAAAAACATCCAATTTACAGAAACCATCGATAGTGATGCTCGCTTTTATGGAGAAGAAGAAGACTTATACGAGCTTTTGGGTAATTTACTGGAGAATGCATGTAAAGCATGCCGTCACAAAATAGCAGTTGCAATAAACAATCAACCTGCTTTAACCATTGTCATCAGTGATGATGGTGTCGGGATTAGTGATGCGCAAAAAGCTGAAATTCTGCAACGGGGGCATCGAGCAGACACTTACGACAGCGGTCAAGGGATAGGTTTGTCTGTCGTTCAAGATATTGTGAACACCTATCAAGGCTCACTAACGATAGAAGGTTCAGGTGCACTTGGGGGCGCGACATTTACCGTTTCTTTCAACCGGTAACGCCCCGTTTTTAAACACTGTCACATCACTGTCGGCTTATTCCAGAGCGCAAGGGATACGACTGTCAGTTAGATGTCGTGGGAAAATGGTGTCGATTGTGAATAATTAAGCTCAGTGTTACAAATTACTGTGAGAAGCATACAACATGAGTAAACATCATCCTGAAAACAACAGCGTTGTGTTTTCTTTTCGTAAAGGTCTTTACGTCCCCTTCTTTTATAAAGGACATCAAATCGTCGTGCATAACGCCAGCTTTACGCCCCGCGAAAAGATTTGGGTCGATGATGAATTGAGAGTCAATCGATGGTCTTTATCAATGGATTCAACACAAGTCATTGAGGTTAGTGGTGAACAACTTATCCTTACGTATGGATGGACGAAAGGTATGGCGTCGTACTTTCTAACGGTTAAAAACGGAAACGAAACCGTTTATGAAATGACGTATCCGTTTAATGACAATAATGAGTCGTCCAAGCTGAGCATTGTAGTTTCACTGCTCATCGGGGGCCTTGCTGGCTACTTCGGTATCCAGTTGTTGTTGGGGTTATTCTAATGTTGCTCAAAAAGGATGTCATCAAACAAACTCGTCTTGATAAAGGGTGGACACAGGGACAACTCGCAGAGCTATGTGACTTATCGGTCAGAACCATTCAGCGCACCGAAAAAAGCGGCGTGGCTTCTATGGAAACATCATTGGCGATTGCATCCGTTTTCGAAATCAATGTCGATGAGCTATATGTCAAAGAAGGTATTGTAGAAGACGTAAGTGAAATCCCTGCCAAAATAACCTACATCGGCTTTGTCGTTATGTTTCTAATTGGGCTACTAATTGGCAAGATTTGGTAGTGCAGCTGGTTGTTGTTTAATGCTTGTCGCTTAAGCGATGAAGCGTCAAAGCGGAGGGATGTTTGCATGTAAAAGCGTGCGAACGCAAGGATGCGGTCGCCCGAGCGAACATGGATGTCACGAGCGTCTTTTACATGTGAACATGGCCGCAGCCAGCTGCATCGCTTAAGCGACAAGCATTAAACGACAGCTGGCTGCAACGATATTAAAACTCTCCAATAAGACTCAAACGCGCATTAATCGGCGGTGCTACCGTTGCTTGATGCGTGGAATGAGAATTCGGGAAATATAATTCGTTAGTCAGATTTTCGATGTTCAATTGAACGCGCATATCATCCGAAATATCGTAGTAAGCCGCTACATCGTACCGTGTGTAACTCGGTAATGTTGCAGAGTTTCCATTATTGATAAAGCTCTCATCCTGATACGTCAGACCTGCGCCGATACCAAACACATCATTGACCTGGTACGTACTCCAAATAGAGAAAGTAGTTTCAGGTAACTCTCTTGGCGTTCTGCCTGTCGGTCCATTTCTATCCACTATTTCACCATCAAGATTGCTGTAATTGGTCGTCACTGCCCACTCATCGGTAATATTTCCTCTAAGTTGTATTTCATAACCGGAAATTTCAGAGTCAATGATATCTAACGTTGACGGATCGTTATCCGCAACTTGTGGTGAGCTTTGCTCATTTTCAAAGATGGCTGCAGTGAAACTCATGCCGTTTTCAAAATCATACTTTATGCCGATCTCCTGATTGGTATATGTATCTGGGTCCAATCTATCGTCGTTACCATTGATATCAGTAAACTGCTCTCCACTTCTTGGTAGAAAGGATTCACTGTAACTAGCATAAATAGATACATTCTCTTGTGGTTTGAAAATGATACCTGCTCTCGGCGAGATTTCTTCATCTTTGCGAGTTCTCGTTTCTAGTACATCGGGGTTTGCGTTAAACACCTCAATGTCAAAACTATCGAATCGAGCCCCTATCACAATATCTAGTTTTTCAGAGATTGCTATCTCGTCTTGGACATAAAATGAATACACCTGCAAATCAACACGAGTATCATCGTTTAGATCTGAAAACGGGACAGTAAACGCTTCACCTGCAGCATTTGTACCTGCTAGCCCTCGTAAACTTAGTGGTCGAGTTGCAATGAAAGTCTCTCTATCATCAATAGATGTGCTAAATTCCGGGTTAAAACGGTCCTGGTCAGACGCCGTATCGATGTACTCAGCACCAAAAATAAGCGTATGCTCAACATCGCCAGTCGCGAATTCACTCACTATATTTCCAGATAGAATTGTATTTTTACGCCGCGTGGTATCGATGTAGCCATCAAGCTCAACAATGTTGGTTGACTGATCATATCCACTCGCATAGAAATTTGCATAAACCTTATCGTAATCACCGTAAAAAGCGCTGAAGTTACCCTTAATACTGTCAGAGAAAGCATGCTGTAATGTTGCTCTAAATACATTGGCTTCAAGCGTATGATAGTTGTTTTCTGGATCACCAAATACAATATCTTGTAAGAGCTCAACAGGACGGCCATTGTCTCCAGTAGGTATCCCACGGTCGATAAAACGTTCGTGGTCGATATATTCATAAGATAAATCAAGCGTAGTGCTGTCACCTAATTCAAATCTCGCCGTTGGATTGAGTCCATAGCGATCGCCGTCGTAGAAATCACGATCGTTATCAAGATGTTCGACCATTGCGTTAATTCTTACTGCCCCGCTGTCACCAGCAGCAAAGTTATGATCAACCTCTATGCCATAACCACCAAACGTTGTATAGGATGCTTTGTATCCGGTGAAGTATTCCCCTAATTGCGCCTTTTTAGTTACTCGATTGAGAATTCCGCCTGTACCACCTCTGCCGAACAAAAGCGCATTTGGTCCACGTAATACTTCAACCTTTTCAATATTGTATAAGGCTCGATAGTACTGAACGTCGTCACGATTACCATCGATAAAGAAATCTGCTGTTGAACGAATACCACGGAACACAACAGCATCTCTATGTCCTTCACCTTGCGATGTGTTAACCCCTGGCAAGTAAGCGATCAATTGCCCAATACTGTTAAACCCACGGTCTGTAATTTCTTCTTGAGAGATAATAGATAAGCTTTGTGGAACATCTATGATTGGCGTTGGTGTTTTAACCGAATTTGATTCATTAATCGATAAGAACTGCCCTTGAATAGTAATTTTTTCAACTGAATCAGCATCGCTATCGTTGCTATCAAGAGTTTCAGATGATTGGGCATTTACCATATTGCTTGCAAGTAGTGCGAACGCTATGGCGCTTAATTTAAAACGCATGTTTTTCTCCAAGTTTGTCCTTTTTCTGGAGTAACGTCACATCGCTACGAGCGCAAATAACGTCAAGAAAAAGATTTTTATTCTTAAGTGTTTTCGTTTTTTTTGATTGTTAAAAAAGGCGAGCTTTATTTCATCTGCAAAAATTGAATTGTGTGCTGATGAAATAAAGCAATTTTTTCTTATAAATACTGGTTCAAGCTTTTAAGTAGTTTCCGCGCAGGATAATACCACCCAACGCAAAAGATAACAATTCTCATTTATATTTCAATTATAATATATTCATTCCTTTGAGTTCACGTTAAAAGAGTGGAAGGGTAAGTTGACACGCTACGAACATCGCTGAAACGCTTTAAAATTTATATTTTTGTTGAGTTAAAGTAACAAAAATGTACGTTGCTTGATTTACATCAATATATTTGAATTGTGCAGTGATAAAGTGTGAAGCTGCCATTAGACCGTATTGCCTTTAGTGTGCTGCAAATGGCCTAGGTTGTAACTAAATAGAAACACGGTGTTCTCAGGGAGAGTTTCAAGCAAATGAAAAGAGCGCTATACGTAAGTAAAGCAATGGTTCCGTTTTCATATATTGATATCGTGAGTCTTACAAAACAGTCTGCCGCGAGAAACAGGCAATATGAGGTTACCGGCTATCTTTGCTACTCCAACAACACATTTTTCCAATATATCGAAGGCGAAAAGCCTGTTGTAAATAGGCTTCTACATCAACTTCGAGAAGACAAAAGACACAGATTTATCGCTGAAGTCGCGTCAGACAATCATGATGTTAGACTTTTCTCTTCTTGGGCAATGAAGTATCTAACGTGTAGCGATCTAACAGAGGTGCATTTGGACGGCTTTGTGTCAAATAGCATACTCTATCTAAAAGATAATTTTTCGGATAAAGGAATAAAGCTTAGATTGTTATGGCGCCAAGTAATGCTTATTTCTCAAATGCATGATGCACATTTAGCGCGAATTTGAAAATACAATAAGGCTTTGAGCAGCGTTTTTAAATCACTAAGATTAGACTTCGATTCAGTACTTTAATTGAGAACTATAAGCTTTTGCAACGCATATCTTTGTTGGAGCCGGGGAAGCACCGCAAAGAGATAATATCGATTAAGCTCAGTCCCATTGATCATTTCAACTCTCAACCAATCATCACCGCACCACAGACGATTAATTTCATCTAGTCGCAAAATGGTTTTAAATGGCAATTGATAGATTATCAGATAGTCGTCAACTATTTTAGCGACATAGTAAGTACGACGCCAGATCACCCATACTCCAAGACCTATAATCTGGAGTTTGAGCACAACATCGGCTAAATCAGCACCCATCCATTTATCTTGCATTTGCCAATAACAAAAAACAAAAAATGCAGACATTGACAAGTAAAAACAGCCATTGACCCTACCAGATGCTAACCACTTAAATTGAATGAACAAAAGCCGCAATCTCAAACGATATCTATTAAGTTTTCTATCTATAACCATACTAAATTGTTAATGCGGATGTCGCTGTCCAAAAGTACTGAACTCATAGCGATATATACTGGACGAAAAATAGTAAACGCATTAAGCTTTCCAATTAAACAATCCTGCGATACGCAAAAAAAGTCGTTCTGAATGTTTGTCTCCGTTTAACCAACGCACCTCAAAGAAGAAGAAAAATGCTTAACGAAACCCAACTTCGAACCATGCTCGAATTACAAGACGCAATGAATAAAAAAGTAAATCCACAATGGCTTGAGGCTGGATATGCATATTTGCGTGCAGCCATGATTGAAGCGGTTGAAGGTATCGAGCATCATGGTTGGAAATGGTGGAAACATCAAAAGAAAGATTTGCCGCAACTTCAGATGGAGCTGGTCGATATTTGGCATTTTGCACTTTCGCATATGTTGATAAGTGAAAATGGAGATGCCGAAAAGTGCGCGCAAATCATCAGCAGTGACTTAACAAGCGGCCGGCATTTGGTGACATTTGATGCTAAAGAGTATGATTATCTGGCGATGGAACTTTTGGATAATCTTCAATTAATGGCGGGTTTATGTGCAGCGAAGCGATTTGACGTTCCGTTATTTATGCAAATTGTCACGCAATCCGATATGGATCACGACGAACTGTACCGGCAATATGTTGGAAAAAACGTGTTGAATTTCTTTCGTCAAGATCACGGT
>DDLV01000001.1 GCA_002340325.1 Glaciecola sp. UBA2563
GTTTATGTGCAGCGAAGCGATTTGACGTTCCGTTATTTATGCAAATTGTCACGCAATCCGATATGGATCACGACGAACTGTACCGGCAATATGTTGGAAAAAACGTGTTGAATTTCTTTCGTCAAGATCACGGTTATAAAGATGGTTCATACATCAAAATTTGGCATGAGCAGGAAGATAACGAACACCTTGTTGATATCATGAATTCGCTGGATATCAATGCAAACAGTTTTGCCAATGATATATACGAGGGCTTGCAAGCGCGCTACCCTGCAAATAGCTAGTACCGAAGTCAATTTCCTTGCAATATTAGGAGATTTTTAAAACATCATTAGCATTAAGTTGCTGGCTTTATCGTTGAATACATCTCAATATCGTTGGCATCCTCTTCAAACGTGTCTTTTTTCATTAGCTTATAGATGTGATCGGGGAGAAGTGGTTTTGACAATAGATATCCTTGGTAAAAATCGGATTCATATTGACCGATGATGTCGAGTGTTGCGCTATCTGATACGCCTTCGGCTGTTATTTGTAGCCCTAGTGATTTCGCCAGTACAATGATCGCTTTGGTAATCTTTGCATCATTTTCATCTGTGTTGACATCCGCAACAAACGATTTGTCTATCTTTATGTGATCAAATGGATATCGCTGCAGGTAGGTCAAAGACGAATAGCCCGTACCGAAGTCATCCAGCGCGATTTTGACGCCTAACGCTTTCAGCGAACAAAGGACCTTGTTGACTTTCGTCGGTTTGTCTATCAGTACAGATTCTGTTATTTCAATTACGATATTTTTCAGATCCACCTGACAGTCATTGCTAGCTTCGATAATGTCTTCGGTAAATGTTTGATCGAGGAGCTGTTTCGATGAGACATTAATCGACATAAATCCGTCTTTTGGGAAGATCCCATGTAATTGCCAAAGTCGCAATTGTTTAAATGCCTGCTTAATAATCCACCGGCCTACTTCAATTATCATCCCTGTTTCTTCTAAAATAGGAATAAAGGAATTTGGCATCACAACATTTCCGCGCTCATCACGAAATCTAAGCAACGCTTCAAACCCAATAATTTGTTGTGTTAATGTATCGCCTTGCGGTTGATAAACTAGATAGAATTGTTGATGCTTCATTGCAAGTCGAAGCTGCTTCGCCAAATAGACCCGCTGACTCGCTTTTTTGTCCAATTCGTCATTAAATAACTGATAATTATTCTTCCCTTCCGCTTTTGCTAGATAAAGCGCAGCATCCGCCTGTTTCAAAAGTTGATTGGGTGTACAGTTTTTGGAATGACCCGATGAAATTCCTAAACTCACCGTCACAAATAGCTCATTACCATCAATCACATACATCTCAGACACGCTAGAGACCACTTTAGCGGCTATGTTAAGCAGGTTTAGTTCATTGCCAGCGTGACTTAGCAGCGCAGTAAACTCATCACCGCCAAATCTTGACACGGTATCTTCTTTACGAAGCGTATTCACCAGGCGCTCCGCTACCTTTTTAAGAAGTTTATCGCCCATATCATGGCCGAGGGTATCATTGATATCTTTGAAACCATCAAGATCCATAAAAAAGACGGTGACCATTGAATTTTCACGTTCAGACAATTGAAACGCGTATTCAAGTCGTGTTTGAAATAGCGTTCGATTAACAAGCCCAGTGAGGCCATCGTACTCTGCTATTCGACGCATTTTTTCTTGATTAACATATCGTTCAGTGATGTCTGTTATCGTTGCCAAAAACCCTTCAACAGCCCCTTCTGCATCAAATAGAATTGATGTATTCACTTCGGTCCAGAGCACTTGTCCTAGGGGTGTAACCACTCTAATTTCTTGATGGTAGGAATTTCCGAGCTGCAATGATTCTCGAAGGTTTTCCAAAAACGCTTTTACATCGGCTTCATAAAATGCATTGATCCATCCGTTACCTAGGCTTTCCTCATTGATAAGGCCCGACATCTCGAGCCATTTGTCATTATTGAAAATACAATTCCAGTTGACATCCACACGAATGATCCCGACTGAAACAAGATTTGTTAACGCGTTTAGTTGCTGAGCCGTTTGCTTATATTCCTCAATGGAATCATGCAGTGGCGTTACGTCCTGTATCTGCAAGGTGGTAAATCTCTGCTTGCCATGGGTATATCGAAAAATTGAAATATCGACCAAAAAAGGCGTATATCCTCCGCGAATAGCGCGTTGCTCCTCCCATAATTTAGGGCCCGCATGCCAGATTTCTTCACCGTATCGATCTTGCTGATTCGACCATCTAAACATGCTTTCATAATCTGGTAACAGCTCTTCAATTTGTTTATTCAACAAAATGTTATTTTGGTTGTTGAGCTGTTCCTGGCTAGCATCACTGGATTCGAAAAGCTTTCGCGCTGCATGGTTAGCATTGACTATGTTATTTTTATCATCAACCACCAAAATTGCTGTCAGGCTGGTTGACATTAGCGTACTTAAGAATCGATTGTCAGAGATTTTTTGATTCAAAGAAAACAGGTTTCCTTTCACGGCATCAGCGCTTTGTAGAGCGCATATCACTGAACCAACAAGCGGAATAAGCCGATTGAGTAACACACCATCATAGGTACCGTCGACTTTGGCTGAAATACTTACTCCTATGAGTTTCCCCCGACTTAAAATAGGCAAAAACAAAAGTGCTTCAATATCAGAAGGATTAATCAAGAGTTCAGCGTAAGTCGCCTGAAACGGAGCGTTAAAGAAACACGGACGCGTGGGTAGGAGTCTTTGTCGGATAAACTCTACAAGCGCATTATCATTGATAAAGTTATCAGTGGAAGAACTTATATGACGGACGATATTGACTGATGTCTTTGTACACATAATGCTATCATCGTCATTCTTTGCACTAAAAATGACGCCATAGTCACTCTTGGTTATACGCTTTATTTGCTCCACAACTAAAGGAAAAATCTTTTCAGTAGCCTGCGGATCGAAAAGAAGTTTTTGAATTTCGTCTATTGCGGAGCGTACGTCTTTATCACTGCGTCGATTAATAGACGTTGATGAATCAAAAGGTCTGTTTGAGTTCGTTAAGTATTTCTTGGACAACTTGTGTACCCACGTTGATTAGTGATTTATTACTAACTAAGAGGTGATGAGTTCCGTTTGAATAACAGCTAAGCGCTGAAAAGGTCCGTTTGAATAACTACTTAGATATAAAAGTTCATACTCTTTACATATAATTTAGATCACGCTACTCTTTTTGCAACTAAAAGGATTCGTTGTTTGACAAGTTTAATCGCCAAAATTACAACATCTTTACTTGCAGTATAAAAGAGTTGCAATTAATCGTTAGCAAAGTAAGTTATCAAAATCAAGCACACAACAAATTAAAAATGAAGGGAAAGAGTCATGAACGACGCTACCACACCTGAACGAGATGAACTCAATCCTAATCTGCCAAGCCACTATATAGGAATTGGCGCTTCTGCTGGCGGTTTAGAAGCACTGCAGACTTTACTACAAAACCTACCTTCTGATACTGGTGCATGTTTCGTTATCGTGCAGCATTTGTCGCCCGATTTTAAAAGTATGATGCTTGAGCTGTTAAGTAAACATACGCCAATGAGGATCCTAAACGTACAAGACGTGATGAAGGTAAAACCTAATACTATTTACCTTATTCCGCCTAAGAAGAACATGATGATTGCGCAGGGTGAACTTTTGCTTTCTGACAAAATGCCGGATACTGGATTAAACCTGCCAATTGATATCTTCTTCCGCTCTCTGGCTGAAGATCAGCAACATAAGGCAATTGGTATCGTGCTATCTGGAACAGGCTCTGATGGCAGTCGAGGCATGAAAGCGCTAAAAGAAGCTGGCGCGCTTGTTATTGCGCAAGATCCCGAGAGCGCGAAGTTTGATGGCATGCCCAACAGTGCTATAAACACGGGTATCATCGACCTGATAATGCGACCTGAAGATATGGGGGAAAAGCTAGAAGCATACATTCGCCATCCGCTTGTCAGAGGCGACACTGAGATACTAAAAGAAAACATGGCCAGCAGTGATGATATCATGGCCGAGATATTCAATGTGTTGAAACTCAAGAGCGAAATTGATTTTGCTAAATATAAGCCTTCCACGGTAGCCCGCCGCATTGAAAGGCGGATGACGATCAAACAAATTACGTCGCTTCAAGAATATCTCACCCTGTTATACAAAGAACCCTATGAGGTACAAGTACTTAGTAAAGAGTTATTGATTGGTGTCACGCGCTTTTTTAGAGATGATGAAGCGTTTACCGAAATGCAAGAAAAAATCGTTCCTGATATTGTGAGCAACTCCTCTGAAGACACCCCGATAAGAGTATGGACAGCAGGATGTTCAACCGGTGAGGAAGCCTACTCATTGGCGATTCTCTTTGCCGATGAGTTAAAAAAGCAAAGCGTTAATAGGAACGTGAAAGTCTTTGCTACCGACGTCAATGGCGACGCGATATCAGAGGCGAGTAATGGTGTCTATAGTGAAGATATAAAGCACGATGTTGGCGCAAATTATCTCTCTACCTATTTTACCCCGAGTGCAGGCTCTACCTATCAAGTGAATAAAGAAATTCGCCAAATGGTGATTTTTGCGACACATAATGTCATTGTTGACCCACCATTTTCGAATATGGACCTTGCTGTTTGTCGTAATATTCTTATTTATTTTCAGCACAGCGTACAAAAACGCGTGTTAACATCGCTGCACTTTTCTCTACGCAAAGATGGATACCTTTTCCTCGGTTCCTCTGAAAATATGGGGGATTTGGCACCGCATTTTGAGGTTAAGAATGACCGCTGTCGAATTTATCGCAAACGCAGCAGTGTCCGCATTCCTATGGGTACCGCGCCACCACTTGGTCCGGTAACGAATAACACAAACAAAGCCATACCCTCAGTGTCACGACTTATGAAGGGGTATCGCGGAGTCAATGCATTGGGCAGTGCAATCAGCTTTGCTAATGAAATGTTGATCACAAGCTACGCGCCACCGTGTGTTTTGCTTAATGATGAGCACGAAGCTATACATGTTTACGGCGATGTATCCAATTTTGTGCGCAGGCTACCGCCGGGACGAATAAGTGTTGATATTAAGGACTTAGTTAATGAAGACATTAGTATTGCGGTTGCTTCGGCAATTTCTCGCGCTAAAGAGTCCTTGGAAGAAGTGTTTTATACTGACGTATTCACAAAAATCGACGATAAGGCTATCGGGGTGAACCTACGCGTTAGATACATCAAAGAGCATGATATTGAAGCGTCGCCTGGTTATTATTGGCTCATTTTTGAACAAATCGAAGGTTCATACCCGAAAAAATCGTCTGACTCAGTATCATTTGATGCCGCTGAACAATCCCGTCAACGCATAGAAGATCTTGAAGTTGAGCTAAAACGCAATAAGGAACATTTGCAGGTTACCGTTGAAGAGCTTGAGACTACAAATGAAGAATTGCAATCTGCGAATGAAGAGTTGATGTCAGCAAATGAAGAACTGCAAAGCACAAACGAAGAACTGCAATCCGTCAACGAAGAACTCTATACCGTTAACTCTGAGTACCAAGAAAAGATCGCGGAGATATCTCAAGCAAATAATGACTTAGATGAAGTCCTTGGATTGTCCAAAATTGGTATTATCTTTTTGGACGAGAATATGCTCATCCGTCGTTATACGGCAGCCGCCGTTGAATATGTCAACCTTATGGAGTCAGACATCAACCGACCGCTACACCATATTTCTAAAAATATTAAATACGATGACATGCTAACGGATGTATCGAAGGTGTTCGCCGGTGGAGAAGCGATTGAGCATGAAATCATGATGCTGGACAAGCGAGTTCTTCGCATCACAATAAACCCTTATAGCTACGCAGATTTAACGCAATCAAAGGGCGTCGCCATAACTTTTTCTGATATTTCGCAAATTAAATATACGGAAAAAGGCATGTCTGTGGCGTACACCCAGTTACGCAGCAGCATAAACAATGCCCTTGAAGTACTCGACAATCAACGATTTATGGACACAGTCAACGTATTGCTGCTCGATGATCAAGATACTGATTTGATTGTTATGAAAGAAGCTTTAAGAGGAATCTCATCATTTTCGTGTGAAATTGACTCAGTTAAAGATGTTACCGAAGCATTGCAAGTATCAGCGCGTAGAAAATTTGATGTATGCATAGCAGATTTTAACTTGTCTGGAGAAACAGCGCTCGATTTGATTGACCAATTTGAAAAAGCGCGGATCAGTACACCCGTAGTGGTCGTTACTGCAGACAATAACAATGACTTAAATGCTATTCTACTCTCTCATGGTGCATTGGATATGATCAATAAAAAGGAGATTACCTCTGCATTACTCGCCAAGAGTATTCGTTATACAATTCGACGCCGTCAAATTGATACCGAAATCAACACAGTGATCAATATAGAAGAGCATAAAGCTGGGCTGGAAGCGTGACAACAGAGTTTAGATAGTCATTTAATTGGTACTTAATCACCAATTTGATTTTCATCAAAAACCACCTTTACTTATATATGGGTAAAAACATAATGTGTTTTTCAAAAAATCATTATGCTTTTTCAGACGATGTCATGATTATCACGTTTCTGTTACTTAGAGATTGCACATCAAAAAAATGAATAATCAACAGCAGCTAGATTATCTCCAGTTGGCAGAACGCATGGCAGGCTTGGGGCATTGGCAACTGAATTTGAAACAGGAAACTCTTTATTGGTCGGATGAAATTTATGCCATTCATGGCGTAACGCCTCAGACATATTCACCAAAGTTAAATTCGGCCGTTGATTTTTACCATCCAGATGATAAAACGCGTGTTAACGACTATGTAAAAAACGCCATCGAAGTCGGTGAAGATTTTCAGTTTGACTTGCGGATAGTGCGACCCAGCGGGGAAGTGCGGCAAGTAAAAAGCAGAGCACAGTGCATAAAAGATGACAAAGGCACAGTAATAAGTGTGTTTGGTATTTTCCAAGACATCACCAAAATAAAAAAAACAGAAGACGCGCTGCGAAAAGCCAATGACGAACTTGAAGAGTTTACCTATCGAACATCACATGACTTGCGCTCCCCATTGATTTCAGCAAGTAAACTACTTGGTATTATCGAAGAAAAATTAGGTGATGGTGATGTAAAAAAGGCACTAGAGTACTTAAGCCCTGTCAGAACATCCTTGGATAATTTGGAATCACTCGTTACCGATATCCTTCGACTAACGCGACTTAACCATTCAGAATCAGAGCTATCTTTGGTTGACATCAAAGGTTTTATAGACTCCTTAATCAACAAATTTGATTACATTGAAAGCTTTCAACAGGTTGAGTTTTCTATCATTGCCGAATTTGAGCATGAAATAGCAATTAGCAAGGCGCATATGACCGTCATACTCGAAAACTTGATTTCAAATGCCATCAAGTATTATGACCCAGAAAAGCAAGAAAATTATGTAGATATAAACATCTCCAAGATAGATGATTGTCTTCGTATCCGAATGCGCGACAATGGTATTGGATTCCCCAAAACAGCCCGTGAAAAAAAATTTAAAATGTTTAATCGTTTCCATCCTCGGGTGTCAACGGGGTCGGGCCTTGGGCTTTATATGGCGCAAAAAAGCGCTTTTAAGCTGGGAGGTAAAATTGAGTATCAACCGCTAGATGAAGGTTCAGAATTTAATGTTGTCCTGCCTTTGGTCAAGAAAAAGCAGGGAGATAACGCATGAGTAATATAAAAGAGGTGCTATTAATCGATGATGACATGAGCGACCAGATCATTGCAAAAGAAGCTATCTCAGGATTCGATTCGTCTATTGTATTACTTTCAGCCTTCGATGGGGAAGAAGCATTAACGCTTCTATCTACAACAAGCTCGCCAGATTTGATTTTGCTGGATATTAATATACCCGGTATGAATGGACACGAATTCCTAGAAGAATGCTTTAAAAGAGAATGGTTTTCTACCGCTGTTGTTATGTTGACCACATCTGATCAACAACGAGATAAAGACAGGGCGTTACAGTATGATTTTGTGAAGGATTATATCACGATGCCATTAGAAACGTCGTTGTTCGGTGAGTTGGTCGAGACTCTCGTGTAGTGAGGTTAAGACAAAGAAAAGTCACCCCATCCTAAATAGAAGAAGAGACACCCCATTCTGAATCGAAGAAAAGTCACCCCATTGAAAAATGGGGTCTCGTTGCAAACACTCGATTACTGAAAAAACGATTTGTTATGACTTTCCGCTGTGGCAACGAGATTCCATCTTTCGATTAATGCTGATCGTTTAAGCTAAGCTATCTAGCTGCGGAATATTGACTTTTAAAAGACGCTTTACACCATCCGTGGGCGCTTGGGCTCGCGCGTCCTTGCCCGAGCACACTTTTAAACATCAACATCCCTTCGCTAGGCGCATTGACGCTTAAGCGAACAGTATTAATCTTTAGATGGAATGACTATATGCTTTTTTATTGTTCAACAGTTATTGTGATTAAAAACTAGTGTTTAACCAAACCCACAATTTGTCGGTATCTACACCTCGGTCTTCGGCAGAAAAGGCAGCGTATTTGATACCAAGCGTGTAGTTTTTAGCGATTTTTCTAACATACGCTAAGTTAAGCTCATCGCCAAAATCATCTGCGCCAGGCGTTGCATCATCTGCATCATACATATGATAAGTGCCTGTTAACTTACCGCCAGCAACACTGCCGCTTAGGGTAAAGTAAGTATCAACCAAACCCTGCGCTGGCGTTCCTAAGAACTGATCTGCAAATCCGTTAAACTTGTGCAACGTCGCTAGAGGCGTAGCAAAACCATATGCGCCATCATCAGAGCCGAGCACTTCATAGCCAAGCTTCGCCGTAACACCAGAGAACGTTGCACCTACCTCAAGCCCCAAATAATCAGCGTCAAAGTCAGTCGCTGCAGTTTCACTTGATTGGGTTGCATACTCAGCCTTGTAAGACACTTTAGTACCGCTTAAATCAACGGCTCCCGCATAGCTAATACCGTAGGTATCTAGTGCATTATCTGTATCGTTGTCAACTTCCAATAGATAAGCATAACCAACTAACTTGCCTGAACCTAACTTATAACTAGCGTTAAATAGATGGTCTTTGCTATCAATATCTCCGGCTTCGGCAAAAATACGATTTCTTTGATCGACATAAGAGTAATCAATGGTTAGCTCAGCAGAGGGTGAATACAAAATACGCACACCATCAAATGTTTGACGATCTTGACGCCAGCCAACGTGGCCGACAAAACGGTGGCCGTCATGCGTAATGACTTGACGCCCAAATTTCACAGTCAGAGCATCAGCTTTGTATTGAACAAAAGCTTGGTCAACTTCTGTGTGCTCTGGATCCGCAATAACAGAATACACACCAGGCTGATAACCTGTTGGAGGCACAGAATAGTCGCCTTGTCCAAGTACAATACTGTTATCTTCCATTTCAACGACTGCGCTAAACCCATTATACTCACCGGTTTTATATCCAATGCGAGTGCGAACTGTTAATGCGTCAGCATCTTGTAGTGCATTGTCTTGCTCTACACTCTCGTAGCGTAGGTTAATGTTGGCAAATGCTTTTCCACTCGCTAAAGCATCGTAAATAGACGCTTGAGCGGTACCCGCGATTGAAAACGAGACAAGCGAAGCTAGTACGCTCAATTTGAGCGCAGTCTTTTTATTGTTTTGCATTTTTAGTTCCCTAAAGGTTGAAAGTAAATAATCGTATTAAAGTAAGCTGTGGCCTAGCCATTCACTGACAATGCAGACCACATACTCTATCGGATGGGAAAATTGAAGTGTCTAGGCCGCATCCGTTTGATTTTGTTGTGCTTTCGTTGTTTTTTGTTGTTTTTTCTTATGTTCTGATACCGGCTCAATTTTTCTTTGCTTCTCATACAAGAAACTCAGTACTTCGTGGCGGTAGTGGTTATACTGAGGATTATCAGCAAGTGCTATCCGTTCACGTGGCCGTTCTAATTCTATTTCTAAAATGTCACCAACAGTGGCAGCAGGGCCATTTGTCATCATCACGATGCGATCTGAAAGGAGAACAGCTTCATCCACATCGTGCGTAATCATAATAACCGTGTTGCCAAGATCCGCATGGATTTCCATTAATGAATCCTGTAAGTGTGCACGTGTAAGCGCATCCAAAGCGCCAAATGGCTCGTCCATTAACAAGACTTTTGGTTCCATTGCAAGTGCACGCGCAATACCTACGCGTTGTTTCATTCCGCCCGATATTTCAGAGGGCAACTTGTCACGTGCGTGGGTCATGTGTACTAACTCTAGGTTGTGCTCAACCCAGTCTTTCATTTCCGCTTTGCTTCTGCCCTGACGGGTTTGCTTAACGGCTAATTCAACATTTTTGTATACCGATAACCATGGTAAAAGCGAATGGTTCTGGAAAACTACTGCTCTTTCAGGACCAGGCTCAATAACCTCAGTATTGTCGAGGACAACGCCGCCTGATGTCGCTCGATACAAACCAGCAACAAGGTTGAGTACCGTGGATTTACCGCAGCCTGAGTGTCCAATAAGCGAAACAAATTCACCTTTTCTGATGTTAAGATTTATATCCTTTAACGCTACAAACTCACCTGTTGGCGTTGGAAAGACCATATCAACATCGACGATTTCTAAATGTTTTTTTATACTCATTTCATATTCCTCAATTGTGTATATTTGTAGCCGATTAACGAAGCTCTACTGATTTATCCCAACTCACGCGCTTTTGTAAAAACAGCATAATGCGGTCGAGTAGAAAGCCAATAATACCTATGGTTAATACCGCCACCATGATGCGAGCCAATGAGGCTGAGCTGCCATTTTGGAATTCGTCCCATACAAACTTTCCTAAGCCGGGGTTTTGCGCAAGCATCTCTGCTGCAATCAATACCATCCAGCCTATGCCCAAAGACAGCCTAAGGCCGGTAAATATCATTGGTATAGAGGAAGGTAGAACAATAGTGACAACGTGGGCTAAGGGCTTTAATCGTAGCACTTTACTCACGTTGACTAGATCTTTGTCGATACTGCTAACACCGACAGCTGTATTTAGTAATGTTGGCCATAGGCAACATAGCGCAACGGTAAATGCAGAGGTTACGAATGATTTTTTAAACATAGGATCATCTGAAATGTAAACCGCACTTACTACCATGGTAACTAGAGGCAGCCAAGCAAGTGGAGAAACAGGTTTGAACACTTGGATGATTGGGTTTAATGCAGAGTATATGCTGCGGCTTAACCCACAGGCGATACCTAATGGAACGGCAATAACAGACGCAATAATGAATCCAATCATTACTGTATATAGGCTTGTCCATATTTGGTCAATAAAAGTTGGTGCACCTGTGTAAGGCCGTATTTTAGGTACATACGTAGGGTCTTTTTCAAGACGAGCCGCATTTCGCTCTTCCTGTCGCTGATAGAAAGCTTCCGCTTTGTCTTTTTGAGCTTGGTGCTCATCCCATAGCGTAGAG
>DDLV01000169.1 GCA_002340325.1 Glaciecola sp. UBA2563
GCTTCGGTTGTGATCATCAAGCTAGCGATTGATGCTGCGAATTGAAGCGCTGAACGCGTTACTTTCGTTGGATCTAGAATACCCATCTCAAGCATATCGCCATAGCTATCGTTTCCAGCGTTGTACCCGAAGTTACCTTCACCGCCTTTGATCTCGTTAGTAACAACTGAAGCCTCTGCGCCAGCATTTTCTGCAATTTGACGAAGTGGTGATTCCATTGCGCGAAGCGCTAGGTTTATACCATGCGTTTGGTCTTCGTTGTCGCCAGTAAGGCCAGCAATTTTTGAAGCTGCTCTTACTAGAGCGACACCGCCGCCTGCAACAACGCCTTCTTCAACTGCTGCACGAGTAGCGTGTAGTGCATCTTCTACGCGCGCTTTTTTCTCTTTCATTTCTACTTCAGTAGCGGCACCAACTTTAATTACAGCTACGCCACCAGAAAGCTTAGCTAATCGCTCTTGAAGCTTTTCTTTGTCGTAATCTGACGTAGATTCTTCGATTTGCGCTCGGATCTGGTTGCAACGGCCTTCAATGGCTTCGTGCTCACCATTACCGTCAACGACTGTTGAATTATCTTTGTTGATAACAATGCGCTTAGCGGTACCAAGGTCTTCAAGCTCTACTTTTTCAAGTTCAAGACCGATTTCTTCAGAAATCACTGTGCCACCAGTGAGGATAGCGATATCTTGGAGCATTGCTTTACGACGGTCACCAAAGCCAGGCGCTTTAACAGCAGCAACCTTCACGATACCTCGCATGTTGTTAACGACTAATGTCGCTAACGCTTCACCTTCAACGTCCTCAGCAATGATTAATAGCGGCTTCGAAGATTTTGCAACTGCTTCTAAGGTGGGAAGTAGCTCGCGAATGTTTGACACTTTCTTATCAACCAAAAGGATATAAGGGCTGTCTAATTCAACTGTTCCGTTTTCTTGGTTATTGATGAAGTAAGGAGAAAGATAACCGCGGTCAAACTGCATACCTTCAACGACTTCTAATTCGTTTTGAAGTGCTTGGCCTTCTTCAACGGTAATAACACCTTCTTTTCCTACTTTTTCCATCGCGTCGGCAATGATTTGTCCAACTTCTTCGTCTGAGTTCGCAGAAATTGTACCGACCTGTGCGATAGACTTACTGTCTGAGCACTCGGTAGAAAGGTCTTTAAGCGCTTCAACAGCTGCTATCACCGCTTTGTCGATACCGCGTTTGAGATCCATCGGATTCATACCAGCGGCAACAGACTTCAAGCCTTCAGTCACAATCGACTGCGCTAAAACGGTGGCAGTTGTTGTACCGTCACCTGCTTCGTCGTTTGCTTTGGATGCGACTTCTTTTACCATCTGTGCACCCATGTTTTCAAATTTGTCTTCTAACTCGATTTCTTTTGCTACAGAGACACCGTCTTTAGTGATTGTCGGTGCGCCAAAAGACTTATCAAGGACCACATTTCGACCTTTTGGACCTAGCGTTACTTTAACTGCGTTTGCTAAAACATTTACACCTTTTAGCATTTTAGTGCGGGCGTCATCGCCAAAACGAACTTCTTTAGCTGCCATTTTTTATTCCTCTAAATTCGATTTCGTATTAAACAAGTGAACGATGCGGTGTTGACTAATCAACAATCGCCAAAATGTCACTTTCGCTAAGGATTAGGACTTCTTCACCGTCTAATTTCTCGGTTTTAACACCATAGCCGTCATTGAAAATCACAGTATCACCCACTTTGACGTCAAGTGGCTGTACGTTTCCATTTTCGAGTACTCGACCATTGCCAACAGCCATAACGCTTCCGCGCGTAGACTTTTCGGCTGCTGAACCCGTTAAAACGATTCCGCCTGCGGACTTACTCTCGACTTCTTCGCGCTTGATTATGACGCGATCATGTAAAGGACGAATTGCCATTTTCATATCTCCTGAAAATTCCAATCAACATTGTTATTAAAATTCCTGCCAATCAATGACAAGAACACAGAAATTTAGCTTGTCGAAAGCAAAGTGGGGCTTGCAGCAACGATCTCAAGAGGAAATTGTAAAAAAAATGATATTTTTTTCTGGAGAGTGAAATCTAAACGGAAAAACACCGGTTCGTCCTGATGAATTAATTGCTTAGGTGCGCGTTTACCGGTGCAAAAAACGAAAACGAAAATTCAGCGCGCGCTAATTTAATTTGTCACGCTTATCAGCATCTGTCATATCATGAAACTCACCTTCCAAAACATCGCCTTCTTGCTCTCTGTCTCGGTATTGATCATGATGTTGATATGGGTTGTGGGATTGCGGATTAAACCCTTGATGCGATTGTGACTGCTGAAAATTAAAATAGAACGCGTTTTGTCCAGAGGCTTGTTTGCGTTGCAAATGCTCCAAAACGCTAGTTGCAAATCTCCTGCGCGTTATTGGAAACGTTAATAAAAGACCAAATGCATCTGTTACAAACCCTGGCGTCACCAATAAAACACCTGCGATAAGTAAACAAATCCCTTCCACCAACTCTGTGCCTGGCACCTCTCCTGTTGAGGCTTTGTTTTGTGCATTATTGAGAGTGCTTATGCCCTCTTTTTTGACAAAATAAGCCCCTACAAATGCGGTAATGACGACAAGTAAAAATGTATACCATCCACCGATATTACCCGCTACCTCAATAATCAGCATGATTTCAAGGATTGGCAAGAAAACAAAAAGTAAAAAAAGAATAAGCAAATGAATCTCCAGCTTTGGTAGTGGTCTACATCATAATAATGTATTTTTACATAAAAGCGTCTCATACTGCGTTAAAACAATAGTGGGTACCGCCTTAAACGTTATTATTACAAATATACGTTGGGATAGATTCCTAATATTCAATGTTGGTTAGATTGCGGGTAAACTTGAAATTTTTTTGGGATTGTTCTGGTCTTTAGAGCAGTGTAATAAATCGACATTATCGAGTGAGTTGTTCCAGTTCTATGATTAAATTGTTTTTGATGGGTATTTTGTGCTTAGTTACGGTTACTTTTTCACAAAATAGCAATGCTCAACAGACGCCCGAATCACTATTCTCTGATTCACCAACATTTTTGAAAGTCGATGAAGCGTTTAAGCTTGATTTCGAGCAGACGGATGACAAATTAATCGTTAAATGGGACATCGCTGAAGGTTATTATCTCTATAAGAAACAATTCAAGACGTCTTTAAAAAACGTAGAATTAGGCGACCCTGTTTTTCCTCCCGCCGTCGAAATTGAAGATGAGTTTTTTGGTGTATCGGAAGTCTTCTTTGAAGATATGGAAATTGTATATCCGATTATCAGCGCTGAACAGGACGGTTCAGTTGCTCTGCGTTTTCAAGGTTGCGCTGAAGCAGGCCTTTGCTACCCGCCCACCACAAACGTTATCTACCTCAATGCAACAGGCGTTCAAACCAACACTGGTGCTGATTCACCAAGTGAGAAAGGTAATCAAGCGACTTCGGAACAGTTTACATTGCTCGAGCAATTGTTATCTGACCAGAGTACCATCATCAAACTTGGCGTGTTGCTGTTAGCCGGTATTGGACTGGCATTTACACCCTGCGTCTATCCAATGTACCCCATCATTTCCAGTATCGTGTTGGGTAAAGACCGTAAACAAGTTTCGATGTCGAATGCGTTCATTCTGTCGTTTGTATACGTGCAGGGCATGGCGCTGATGTATAGCGTGCTTGGACTCATCGTTGCGTCAGCCGGCGCCCAGTTTCAATCTGCGTTACAACATCCAGTCTTACTAAGCATTTTTATTGTGTTATTTGTGCTGCTTGCACTCGCCATGTTTGGCGTTTACGAAATCCAACTCCCGAGTAAGTGGCAGGAAAAACTCAATGCATTGAGTAACACCCAAAAACGCGGAAATCTCGTCGGTGTATTTATCATGGGCATCTTATCCGGCTTGATTGCATCTCCATGCACAACAGCGCCTTTGACAGCGGTATTGTTATTAGTGTCGCAATCAGACTCACTAGTGTTTGGTTTTACCGCGTTATACACCTTGTCATTGGGTATGGGGATCCCGCTTATCTTATTCGCGATGACGGGCGGAAAAATACTACCCAAAGCAGGTAACTGGATGAACGTCATAAAAGTTGTATTTGGATTTATGATGCTCAGCGTTGCAATTTTATTTGTTGAGCGATTTATCGTTGCTAGTTGGACAAGTTTACTTTGGTCTGTTCTATTAATTGCCGCCTTAGGTTATCTCTTCACAGTTAATCAGGATACCAAGTTGTCATTTGCGAAGGGCGTTCGAAGCACGATTATTGTCATCGGATTTGTGTATGCTGGGATTTTCTCAATTCAAAGCTTGCACAAAAACAACATCTTAACCAGCGTACTCCCAAGTATTGGTGTATCTGCCACTCAACAAAAAGCATCGCACCCTGAATTCACTGTGGTGAAAAATCTTCAAGATTTTGAACAGAAACTGGCAGAAGCGACAGCCAATGGTCGTTCCGTGATGCTTGACCTCTATGCAGATTGGTGCATTGCATGTAAAGAGTTTGAGGCTTATACATTCCCAGATGCAAATGTTGTAAAAGCACTGGGCAATACCGAATGGATGCAAATAGATCTTACGCATAACACGCCAGAAAACATTGAATTTCAAGAGGCTTTTGCTGTTTTAGGTCTGCCGACAATACTTTTTTTCAATGAAGATGGAAAAGAGCTCGACCGCGCCAGAGTCACTGGCTTTATGAATGCAGAAAATTTCGCCAATCACATAAATAGTGCATTGAACTAATCCCTGCAATTAAATAAGCGATGTTTATGATAGCAACATTTGAACAGAACATAACCTTTGGATTTATCGCAGATAAACACTAGTAAATTGTTCATTACAGCTGCACGAAAATATCAATTCGACTAGATGTCTCCCCTAAACTTTTCAGGATAGTAAACGATAACAATACCAATGAAGGACGAACGATTTAATCATTCTGCATACAACGGTTAAGCGCGTTAGCTTGCATAGCGCTTATCCAGTCGACGCAGCGTGGTTAAATAACTAAATGTATCATCGGCTGAGTATTGTACGTATGTTTCCTATTTCCTATACAAAGTTAGGCGTTGGCGCTGCATTCATTCTAGCGGGCATCGCCTGCTACCTTGTTGATTTGCAGATAGCTTCGCTTATTGTGCTGGTATTTGGCGTTTGCATTGTCTCAGTGCTGCCGAGCAATAATTCTTCGCCGCAAGTCACGCCAGAAAACCAAGATAAATCAAGCGCAGAAAACTCGCCGGAATCTTCATCCGCTTTGGACTCGATAGAACCACTAATCAAGCAGTTTGTTCCATCACTCAGCGAGTGCGAAGACAACATCGCAGATATTAAAAGTACTCAGGATGACGCAGTCATTACCCTCAGCGAAAGCTTTACAGAGCTTCAAAACCTCGTGCGATTGCAAGGAGAAACAATACAAAGACTGATACGTGCCGACATGGTGGGCGATGAGTTGTACAGCGAAAAGATGCGTCGCTTTGCAGATAGCACAGCAAAGACACTTGACAAATTCATCTCATCCACAGTTGATATGTCATCCTCATCCATGGCGTTGCTCGAACAGGTAACCACCATCCATCAATCGGTTCCAGAAGTGCTAAAGGCAGTCAAAGACATCGATGGTATCGCTGAACAGACAAATTTATTGGCGCTCAACGCAGCGATTGAGGCGGCGAGAGCTGGCGAACATGGTAGAGGCTTTGCGGTAGTTGCAGATGAAGTCAGGTCATTATCCAATCGTTCATCGGAATTCAGTGACCAAATTCAAAGAAAGCTCAAAGCAATGTCATCACAAATTGAAGGGCTAACTACCGAAGTTGGAGAGCTTGCAAGTTACGACGTGAGTTACGTCATTGACGCAAAGAAAGAAATAGACTGCGCTCTTCGCAGTATTATCCGAAAAGCAGAGGAAGATGGAGAAGTGACCAACGGGCTTGAGCAGGTTGCGCACGATTTGGAGGTAAATCTCGGCAGTGCAATAAGAGGCCTTCAGTTCGGTGATATCAATGGTCAGAATTTAGATTACACAAGAGAATCTTTGGCATTCATTCGTGAGCGTTTGGCATCCGTGGGTGCTGAAAATGTCGCTGACATCATAAGGCAAGTTAGGGAGCATTTAGAATCCATTGATCAACGGAAACAAGACAAACACAACCCAGTGTCAGCAGATAGCATGGCGGCGGGTGAAGTTGATTTATTTTAACCCAAGTCATATTGGAGATTAGCATGAGCGAAAGAGCACTACACATACCGGAACGGTTTGATTTTAGTTACCACAAACAGTTTACAGAACAATATCAAGCAGCGTTGTCCACCGATGGAATATCCGAGATCGCGCTAGATTTTAGCAAAGTTAGCTATTTAGACAGTTCAGCGCTTGGCATGATGGTGTTGTTTCAAAAGAAAGCGAAAAGCAAGAATGTGTCAGTAAAGATCCGTGGTGCACAGGACAGCGCTAAAGAAATTTTGCAAATCGCACATTTCGACAGACTGTTTGATATTTCATAGCGGGAATACCTTTATATGCGGATATTGATTATCGAAGACGACAGTCTGTTTTCTGAGATTCTGCAAACGTTTCTTGAGGACAATGGCTGCTCAACTACTGTTACTGGGACGCTCAGCGATGCGAGAGCGGTTTTGTCTGCGACAGTTTTTGACTTCGTACTAGTGGATAATCATCTTCCCGACGGTGATGGCATTAACTTTATAGACACCATTAAATCGCTTAGCACGATACCAACACCGATTATGATGATAACAGGTGAAGACAATCAAAATGTTATGGCAGACGTGTTTGAAAAGGGCGCGGACGACTTTTTGGTCAAGCCTATCTCATTGGACCTTTTATGGCACAAAATACAGCGGGTGCGAAGCTTGTATTTGAAAGAATCCAAACTTGCGGACCAGCGCAATGAACTTGACCGGTTACTTGGCCAGAAAAACAGCGAAGACGAGTTGGCTAGATATGTGTATGAGCACGTCATCGCGGATTCGGTAATGGATAAGGATTGCGTCGAAACCTATATTCAATCGTCTAGTACGTTCAGCGGGGATGTTTTTGTAAGTGACACCGCCCCCAACGGTAATCGCTTCGTGATTTTGGCAGATGCAACAGGACATGGTCTTGCCGCGGCAATCAGTATTCTGCCCTTGATTGCCACTCTAAAAGCCATGATCCGAAAAGGACTATCGTTAGCACACATTGTGCATGAAGCCAATACAAAGCTTTGTAAAGAGTTACCTGACGATAGGTTCGTCGCGTTAATCGGGATAGAGATCAATTTTAATTCGAAGACACTTTCAGTGTTCAACGGCGGCATGCCTGAAATTGTAGCCTTAAGAAAAGACGGCGATATAGACTACTTCACATCTAATACGATGGCATTAGGGATACTCGACCCAGATGATTTTGATACAGACATCGTTACCAAAGAATACGCACCCTACAAAAACATTCTCATCATCTCTGATGGGTTAATTGAACAAACAGACTTGGCCGGAGAAGAATACGGCTTTACGAGATTTATCAATGTGATCGGCACAACCCCAGAGGGTAATTCCATCATCACTGCGGTTGTGGATGATTTCTCAGATTTCAATGGTATTAGAGAAGTCGACGACGATATTTCAATTTGTGATTTACAAATTGGATTGCTTGCCGATAAGCATCAGTGTGATGTTAAAAAAGAAGACTCTGTCAAAACTGGCAAGTTTTCTGCTTCCATCCAAATGTCAGGCGGGATATTGACCGCATCAGACATCGTTGGTTGTTTAGATGGTGTTATGCGAACTAGCGATGTCGAAGGTGATTTACGACAACGGTCATTTACCGTCTTCGCAGAATTAATTAGTAACGCTTTTGATCATGGCATATTGGGACTTGATTCCCAATTAAAAAATGATATCGAAGGATTTGCCGATTATATCGCTACGAAAGAAGAGCGTATGGGCAAGATCACTGAAGACGATAGTCTAGAAATGCATTTGGTTTATGAGCCGACATTACAACAGATTCAGTTTTCGATAAAAGATTCAGGAGAAGGATATGACATGGACAAAGTCGCAGGGATGAAGGATGACGCACTATCCGGGCGTGGAATTCCTTTAATCGATAAATTATGTAAAGAGGTTAATGTTACGCCTCCCGGCAACAGTACCTCAGTTACCATCAAAAGAGAGTGTTAGTGAATGAGTAAGCACATTTTAGTTGTAGACGATTCGCCATCCATTCGCCAAATGGTTCAGGTCACACTAAAGTCAGCAAGTTATCAGGTTTCCACGGCTGAAGACGGTCAGGCCGCTTTAGATATGTGTAAACGTATGCAATATGACTTTGTTGTGACGGATCAGAATATGCCTCGAATGGATGGATTAACGTTAATAAAGTCTTTGAGAAATTTAAACCCCTATAGGTCAACGCCGATTATGGTGCTTACCACAGAGGCGAGCGATACGATGAAGGCGCAAGGGCGTGCAGCGGGAGCGACTGGCTGGATGGTTAAGCCGTTTGATCCGCAAAAGCTACTTGCTGTTGCTGCAAAAGTTTTAAACTAACCGGGGCGAATTCTTATGTCAGTAGACATGAGCCAATTTTTTGGTGTGTTTTTCGAAGAGAGTCATGAACATCTCGACGACATGGAACACCTGCTGATGGAAATGTCCTTAGATGATCCAGATATTGAGGACCTTAACAGCATATTCAGAGCTGCTCACTCAATCAAGGGCGGCAGCGGCGTGTTTGGTTTTGACGCGCTAACAGGCCTTACCCACGTCATGGAAAACATCCTTGACTTAGCTCGCAAAGATGAATTGGTAATGACCAAAGTCATCGTCGATCAGTTGCTCATTACCGTTGATACCCTAAAGGGCATTCTGACGTGTTATCAAAATGAAGACGAAATCGATTGGGCAACGATTGAAAAAGATACCAAGGCGCTGGAAGCCTTACTCTCAGGCGGCGATCAGGCTGACAACGCTGAAGATGAGAACGAGCAAGGGTACGGATTTTATAAACAACCCGTTGTTGATGACAAAGACAATGAAGCCTTTGGTTTTTTTGAGCCACAGGAAGATGACGGTGAAGAAACAGCATTTGGGTTTTTTGACGATGAAGACGACGATAGTAATCAAACGAAAGACGTTGCGCAAAATGCGAGCAGCGAAAGTGATGATGGATTTGGTTTCTTTGATGACGCTCCAGGCAGCGATCAAGTAGCGAATGGCGGAAGCGATAATTCCGCGAACGGACAGGATGCCAAAGCACCTATTGAGGCGTCAAAAGCGGTGCAAGACGTCGCTACCTCAATCAAGAAAGACCAACCAAACAATAACAACTCACCTAAAAGCACGCCAGCATCAGATAACAAACCTCGAGCAAAGCGAAAAACTCAAGCCAGATCTGAGTCAAAAGAATCATCTTCCATCCGAGTTGACACCGGCAAGATAGATTCACTGGTAAATCTTGTGGGCGAACTTGTGATAACACAGTCGATGATAAAAATTGTCGGCAAGGAAGTGCATGGCGAGACAGAAGAAAAACTAGATGGCGCAATTGATGAGCTATCTAGGAACATTAGAGAAATCCAAGAAGCGGTTATGTCAATGCGCATGTTACCAATGTCGTTCGCATTCAATAGATTTCCGCGAGTTGTCAGAGACTTAGCAGATAAACTTGGCAAGAACGTCAACTTGGTCATTGAAGGTGGTGCTACTGAAATTGACAAAGGGCTTATAGAAAAACTCGTCGACCCGTTGACCCACTTAGTGAGAAACAGTATCGACCATGGCGTTGAGACACCTGATATAAGAGAGGCATCGGGCAAGTTAGCAGAAGGTACAGTTATTCTGGCTGCAGAGCAAAGAGGCGGCAGCATAATAATCACGATTACAGATGATGGCGCAGGTCTAAACCGCGACAAGATTATGGAAAAAGCCATCAAAAATGGGCTGGACGTTAGCGAAGATATGCCCGATAGCAAGGTATGGAGCTTAATCTTTGAGCCCGGTTTTTCAACTGCTGAACAAGTCACAGATGTATCAGGTCGAGGTGTAGGTATGGATGTCGTTAGGCGAAATATAGAGGGCATTGGTGGTGCTGTAGAAATTGAAAGTCACCAAGGTGTCGGTTCTGTTTTTACTATTCGATTGCCTCTAACGCTCGCCATCTTAGACGGCATGTGTGTGTCCGTTAAAGATCAAACCTTTGTTGTTCCACTCACCAATATTATTGAGTCAATGCAACCTGAGAAAGATCAGTTAAAAACACTGTCAAATGACAATTTGCTATGGGTTCGAGATGAGTACTGGCCCATTGTACCTCTATACAAATTAATGGGTATCGAAGGGGCGCAGCAGGATCCTACAAATGCGATAGTCGTGTTAGTGGAAACAAGTAGAAAGCGCTTCGCTATCTTAGTTGATGAGTTATCCGGTCAACAACAAGTGGTCATTAAAAGTTTAGAGCAACATTATAAGCGGGTTTCAGGTGTCGCCGGTGCAACCATCATGGGAGACGGCAGCGTAGCCATGATCCTGGATGTTGAGTCAATAGCAACCGAAGCCAACATACCAATAGAGAAGGAGGTGACAAGTGTCAGCTAGTGCACAAGTTTCAGAGCAGCAAACAGAAAACGAAAACAAGCGTGAATTCTTAACCTTCGTCCTAGGTGATGAGAATTATGCGTTAGACATAATGACGGTGAAAGAGATACGTGGTTATGAGCAGGTAACAAAAATTGCAAATGCGCCTGATTACATAAAAGGCGTTATTAATCTGCGTGGCGACATCGTCCCGATTATCGATTTACGCATCAAATTTAACGTCGGCGAAGTCACATACAACGAGTTCACGATTGTCATTATGCTGGTAATTGAAGACAGGATAGTTGGTATTGTGGTAGATGAAGTTAGTGATGTCATAAAAGTCGGTGACTCTGAAATCAAAAGTCCGCCCGAATTTGGCGTCGCGTTCGACAGCGCCTACTTACATGGACTGACATCAATAAAAGAACAAATGATTATTTTGATCAACATACAAAAATTGATAAAGAGCAATGATCTCGCCTTGTATGACGCAGCAACAGAAGTGGAGCAAGCATGATGAAAGTGTTGAATTGGCTGGACAACATGAAATTGCCAGTGAAAATGGCGACAATTGGTGTGTTAGCAATTATTGGATTGGCGTTGCCAACTTTCTACTATATTTCGTTGTCTAATGCCAGTCAGGAGTCGTCAGAGTATCAATTGTTGGGTATTCCGTCTTCGGCAAAAACCATCCGGGCGATGAAGTCAATGGCCGAGCACAGAGGTATGTCGGCAGCGCTATTCGGTGGAAACCAGAATGTACTGACGAGTCTGCGTAGTAAAGGCAATCAAGTTGACGAAGGTTTAAGTGCCATTGAACAAGCGTATTTAGCGGCAAAGAACGACGAGAATCTAAAATCTCAACTAAGACAAATATCTTCAGAATGGAAAATACTTCAGTCAGCTGTCTATTCCAATAGCATTGACGGCAGCGAGGCATTCTCGCGACATAGCCAGTTGATTAAAAGCCTTGGAATGCTGCTGAAATCTACTTTGGCAACCTACAGTTTATCGAATGACCCGCAACAAGCGAGTCAGAGCCTGATCATGGCAAACTTGCGCGATTTACCGCGGTTGACAGATGCACTTGGTAAGATCCGAGGTGCCGGGGCTGGCGCTCTATCCGGAACGGAAATATCAGACGTAAAGAAAAGTCAGATAGAAGCGCTATTAAACGGGATACAAACTCCTCTTCAGGATTATGCAATCAATATGCGATTCGCCGCTACGGCGGATGAAAGATTCGAAAAGGCTGCGGCCGATGCAGGTGACGTCAAAACTAAAATCGATCAAATGATATCGCTGACGCAACGTGAAATTATGGGTAAGGATGTGCCTGAGTATAACGCCAACCGATTTTTTGACGAATTTTCATTGGGTATTGGACTTCTTTACGAACAGAACGCTGTCAACATTAAAAGCATTGAAACGGTTATCAATGAGCGCATTTCCTCTATAAAAGCAGCGAGATTGAAAACGTTAACGGCAATTTTTGCTGTGCTTATCGTAAGCAGCCTCCTGGCTTTCTTTATCATCCGTTCGATTCAATCAGCCGCATCCAAATTAGTCAGCAGCTTTGACAGCATTTCCAATGGTGATTACGACATTGAATTTAATACTAAACGCAAAGACGAAATGGGGATCTTGGAAAACGAGCTAGCAACCCTTACAGCGACGCTGAAGAAAGCATCTATCATTGCGTTCGAGGCCGAAAAAGTGAAACAGGCGCTTGATAAAAGTTCGACTTGTTTCATGATGTCTGATGCAGACAGACAAATCGTATATATGAACGACGCTGTTTATCAGATGCTAAAGAATTCCCAAGATGATATCCGTAAGGAGCTTCCGCAATTCGATGTTGAAACACTTATAGGTACTCGAATAGATAGTTTTCATGCCAATCCAGCGTATCAGCACAAGGTGCTTGACCAGCTGCAAGAGGTGCATCAGGCACGCTTGGATCTCGGAAATAAGTCGTTTAAGTTATCCATCAACCCAATTCGCGATGATCATGGCAATGATATAGGCAATAGTGTTGAGTGGCATGACATGACAGAAGTCTACGAGGAAGAGCGGCGAGTCGCGCGTATCCTCGAAGCGTTGGACTCGGCAAGTACCAATGTCATGATCGCCGATGCAGGTCGCAATATCATATATATGAATCAATCGGTAGAAGATATGCTGCGTGAGGCGCAACCCGATTTAAGAAAAGTCATGCCTCAGTTTAACGTTGACAGCATCATCGGGCAAAATATTGATCGTTTTCATCAAAATCCAAAACATCAAATCGACATGCTGACGGCGCTTAGTGACAAGCACACAACTCAAATAACAGTGGGAAGAAGGATCTTTAGGTTAATTGCTAATCCAATTAGTGGTAAAGACGGTGAAAGAATCGGATATGTAGTCGAATGGTTGGATCGCACAAAAGAAGTTGAGGCAGAAAAAGAGATTGCCGCCCTGGTTGGAGCCAGTTTGCAGGGAAATTTCCAGAAACGTGTCAACGTAGCCAACAAGGAAGGTTTCCTGTTATCGATGGCTCAGGGTTTAAACGAGCTGATGGAAACAACAGAGAAAGGCCTCAATGAAGTGTCTGATGTCTTAATGGCGATATCAGAGGGCGACTTATCCAAACGGATTGATACCGAATACAAAGGAACTTTTGATAACCTCAAAAATTTCAGCAACACCACAAGCACTAACTTAGTTAAAATTATCAGCAGGATTCGAGAGGCTAGCGACACTATAAGCAACGCTTCATCAGAGATTGCGCAGGGTAATGCTGACTTATCGACACGTACCGAGCAGCAGGCGGCGAGCTTACAAGAAACAGCTTCAAGCATGGAGGAATTGACAAGCACGGTTCGTTTGAATGCCGAAAACGCCAATCAAGCAAATGGGCTAGCGTCACAGGCATCGACAGTCGCAACTAATGGTGGTGAGCTGATCAATGAAGTAGTCGACACAATGTCCTCGATAAATGAGTCATCCCAAAAGATTGCAGATATCATAGGCGTCATTGATGGCATTGCCTTTCAAACCAATATTTTAGCTCTAAATGCAGCGGTTGAAGCAGCGCGAGCAGGTGAGCAAGGCCGCGGTTTTGCAGTAGTTGCATCAGAAGTTAGAACGCTTGCTCAGCGGTCAGCCAACGCAGCAAAAGACATAAAAGATTTGATATCCGATTCAGTCGCGAAAGTCAAAAGTGGTAACGAATTGGTGTCCAAGTCCGGTGAAACAATGCAAGAAATTGTTGTTTCGATTCAGAGAGTTAACGACATCATGAGTGAGATTGCAGCGGCCTCAGCGGAACAAGCTAGCGGCATAGACGAAGTAAGTAAAGCTGTCACGCAAATGGATGAAATGACCCAGCAAAATGCTGCACTTGTTGAACAAGCCGCAGCAGCGGCGGAGAGCATGCGGCATCAAGCTTCAGACCTCAATCAACGCGTCGGCACCTTCAAGTTATCAGAACAGGACGTTGCTACACTAATAGAAGATGGTGAACCGAACCAGTTATCTGGTGATTTTTCACCCAGTAATGCCTTACCGTCCCCGACAGTGAGTACGGTTGTCGAATCAGTAAAATCCGATGTTCAACCTGTCGAAGAGCCAACGCTTGCCTCAATCCCATCGCTTACTGATGAAGATGAATGGGAAAGTTTCTAGACAATGTCTATCGGACTTAAAGAGAACAAGGAATTTAAATACAGTACCGCTGATTTTCAGGCAGTGCGCAATAAATTAAGAAACATCGCTGGTATTAATTTGGTTGAGAGTAAAGACAGCATGGTGTACAGCCGGCTGTCTCGGCGCATTCGTGCACTTAAACTCAATAGTTTTAGAGACTACTTGAGTTATGTCGATAGTCATTCGGATGAGCATCAAGAATTTGTGAACTCTTTAACCACAAATCTGACATCCTTTTTTCGAGAGAATCATCACTTCGAGCATCTCAAAACATTTATCAAGAACAAAAAAGGACCGGTTAAGATTTGGTGTTCAGCCTCTTCTACTGGCGAAGAGCCTTACTCTATTGCAATGACGGCTGTCGAGGCGTTGAATTCTTTCAATCCCTCAGTTTCAATTGTTGCATCAGATATCGATAGTAACGTATTAGAAACCGCATCTAACGGGATATACAAGGGCGAAGCCTTGGATGGGTTGCCGATTAGCAGGAAGAAACAGTTTTTCCAACGAGGGAAAGGTAAAAATGCTGGTTTCGCCAGAGTCGTACCTGAGCTCAGGCGGATGATTGAATTTCGCAAACTTAACTTGATGGATGAACAGTATGACTTATCTCGCGACTTTGATGTGATTTTTTGTCGTAACGTAATGATTTATTTCGAAAAAGATACACAAGTTGTCATTTTGCGGAAGATTTTGCGTCACTTAAAAAAAGACGGCTTATATATCGCCGGCCATTCAGAGAACTTTTCGCATGTGTCTGACTTGCTTGAACCCATGGGCAAGACAATTTACAAGACTAAGGTGTAATCCATGAGCGTCGTCGCGGAAGAGTTTTTAGCACCAAATAGTTATTACGATAAACACTTCAAAACTCAAGCGGTTAAGATTTTACCTGGTGAATTCTATGTCACCACAGAAAACAAAATGATTGTTACTGTGCTTGGCTCTTGTGTGTCTGTGTGCCTTCGAGATCCTGTAACTAGAATAGCCGGTATGAATCACTTCCTGCTACCGGCAAACAGAGATTTGAACGGTGTTGGCGCTGAATCTGCAAGGTACGGTGTGTACGCTATGGAGGTGCTTATTAACCATATGATTAAACTTGGTGTGCCCAAAGAACGACTGGAAGCAAAAGTTTTTGGCGGCGGCAATGTCCTAAAGCAGTTAACAGGCTCTAACGTTGGTGAGCAAAATGCCGCATTTGTTCTCGATTATCTTAAAACAGAAAATTTATCGATAAAAGCCAAAGATTTACTCGGCGAATTCCCAAGAAAAGTCTACTTTTTCCCCATCAGTGGTGAAGTAAAGGTAAGGAAGCTTAAGGCTATGCACAACACGACTATCATCGATCGCGAAAGTGAGTATCGCGTTAGAATTAATCAACAACCGGCATCAGGTGATGTCGATTTATTTGAATGAGTAAATGATGTCAATTCGTGTATTAGTTGTAGATGATTCCGCACTTATTCGAAGCTTGCTCTCAGAAATAATTCAGCAGACACCTGGCTTAGAACTTGTTGGTGCTGCCCAAGACGCCTTTGTCGCCAAAGACATGGTCGTAAAACTCAAACCAGACGTTATCACGCTCGATATTGAAATGCCCAAAGTTGACGGATTGACGTTTTTAGATCGGCTTATGAAAGCAAGGCCAACACCCGTGGTCATGATATCAACACTTACTGAAAAAGGCGCCGATGCAACATTGCGGTCACTCGAGATTGGCGCGATTGATTTTATACCAAAGCCAAAAGTGAATGTTGTAAAAGGTATAGAGCAATATCAAAGGGAAATTGTTGAAAAAATAAGGCTTGCAGCAAGCGCAAAACCACAAAAAAGAGATCTGTCCAACACACCTCAAAAAGCTATACCCATTGCCTATAAGGGAACCGAAATAATTGTCGGAATCGGCGCATCAACAGGTGGTACAGAAGCTATAAAACAGGTTCTATTGGGGTTATCACCTGCATTTCCGGCCACCGTAGTCACGCAACATATGCCTCCTAATTTTACCAAATCTTTTGCAGACAGATTAAATGCACTATGTGCAGTAAGCGTTAAGGAAGCGGTTGATGATGAGCGACTTCTACCGGGCAACGTCTATATTGCACCAGGTGACAAACATCTAGAAGTAGTGCGCAGCGGCGCTGACTATCGAATCAAGCTCAACAATGGGCCATTGGTAAGTGGACATAAGCCATCAGTTGATGTCATGTTCGAATCACTTGCAAAGGTAGTGGGAAATAATTGCGTTGCCTCAATCTTAACTGGCATGGGAAAAGATGGTGCTAAGGGAATGCTTTCGCTAAAAAATGTAAATGCAATGACGCTCGCCCAAGACAAAGATAGTTGCGTTGTGTACGGTATGCCAAAAGCTGCAGTTGATATGGGCGGCATAAATGAGGTAGTTAAACTTGATATGATGAGTGCAACGTTAACTGCAGCAATTGAGAAGAAAGGCGCCGGAACTCGGCTCTAACACAAAGGTAAAAACTTCCTAGTGACGGGTGCTGTCTTTACCAATAATGTTGTTTCGACCAGCCGCTTTCGCTTCATATAAGCGACTGTCTGCTGCATTGATCGCCGCACGTACCTGTCCGTAGTCATTTAGTAACACTACGCCCGCACTAAAAGTTACACAAAAGTATTTACTGCCGTGTTGAAACTTCAATTGGCCAAAGTTTTCACGCATATCGTTTAACTTTGCAAGGGCATCATCTAATTCAACGCCCTGCAATACGATTATGAACTCTTCACCACCATACCTTCCAACCTTGTCAGTATCACGCATTGAGCGTCGAAGTTGTTGTCCTAACGTACATAGCACTCGATCCCCGGCCCCATGTCCATAAGTGTCGTTTACCTCTTTGAATTTATCTAAATCGATTAGCGCTAAGACATTTTCGGTGTTATTTCGCTTACTGAGACGCAAAACGCTTGATGCAGATTCGATGATCTGACCGTGATTCAAAACGCCTGTTAATGCATCTTTTGAAACGAAATTACTAATGACATTTGAGCGATTCAATCTTGCGATGACTTGCCTTGCCACAAAATGCGCTGGCGTTTGCTTAGAAATTACATCATCAGCACCGTACTCAAGGACTGACAGTTTGGTTTCTGCCGTGTCATCCGAGGTTAAAAATATTATGGGCGCAAAATCAAATTTCTCTTCCTGTCGAAGCATAGTAGCTATTTCAAGGCCATTAATATCTGGCATAAACATATCGAGTAAAAACAGATCAGGTTTCAGGTTTTCTAGCGAGTCAAAGAGCTCTTGTGCAGTTTTTATAAATTCTACGTGGATGTCGTGTTGCTCAAAAATCGTCCTATAAAAGTTTCCCATAGATTCTTGATCATCGACTAAAACTATTGTGTATTGCGCGTTTTTTTTGCGCTGTACTACGCGGTTTATCTTTTCAATCAAAGACGTGTTATTAAAAGGTTTTACAATAAAATCAGCTACATTTGCACGAACTGCTGCGAGGCGTGTTTCAAGCGTAAATAACCCACTACAGGTTATCACGCGAGTGCCATTTTGAAACTGTGAATTGGCAAATTCAAACACTTGCTTTTGAGTCACGCCTGGCATGATTACATCCAGTAACACCAATTCAACCTTAGGTTTGCTTTTTTGATATTCTTCGATAGATGCGTACAACAGCGATTTAAAGTTGAACTGTTCTAGGATGGCTCCGCACATCTCTCGCGTGGACTTTTCATCATCAATCACTGCTACAGTGTTAGTGGAAGCATGAAATTTTGGCTTTTGCGCTATTGGTTTTGCAAATACTTCAATTGACTCAGTTGGAACAGACTCCTCATAAGTCATCAGCATCGGATCGGGCGTCTCCTTGCTACCTTTGATGAGTTTATTCACTAGGTTGTCTATTTTTTCGATGGCTTGTTTTAAATTTAGTTCGCGACTGTTTACCGATTGAATGTTTTCTTTTATAGATGCGATGACTTGATGCAGGGCAAATAAAGTATAAGGCGCACAGATGTCAGTGATGTCCGTAAGACATCGCTCGAATGCGGTGATATCGGATTTTGTTTTGCTTTTCCTCGCCGCGCCCCATAACTTTATCAAATGTTTCAGCTGCTGGTAGTAAAGCGTTATCTCATCATCCCCTATGTAGTTTGATGAGTCTTTACTTGGACGCGAATCAGTTTTTTCTCGGTGTGACATCTCGGAAACTACTACAACTTTTGTTCTATTTTTATTATCGACCGAAACCGCTAAAAGATAAGAATACGACAGTGTTTCGACGTGTAAACTCTGTTACAAAGTTAAGAAGGTAAGTTTTCGTAAGTTCGCTGATTAGACCAGAAACTGACTAAAATTTGCTAGTATAATGTGTTAACTTAGTATTTCGACAAAGTTGACCTCATTACTGCGCTTTTTTCAAAATAATCAAAAAAGATGTAGATAAATAAAAATATCAAAATAAAACGAGATTGTTTATAAAAAGCAGCGGTCAACAACACAGACACCAAATAGATGAAACTAGCACTAATCAACGGTCCAAATTTGAATCTTTTGGGCATGAGAGAGCCAGAAACATATGGCTCCACTACGCTTGGCGATATCGAACAAACCCTCACCGGTCTTGCTAATGAGAAGGGGGTTAGCCTTGAAACCATTCAGTCAAATGCTGAACACGTCATCGTTGATTATATCCATAACGGAATAACAGATTTATCGGGAATTCTTATAAACCCTGGCGCATTTACACACACGAGTGTCGCAATTAGAGATGCTTTGTTGGGAACGAATATCCCCTTTGTTGAAATACACATCTCTAATGTGTATGCACGCGAGACATTTAGACACCATTCTTATCTTTCTGACATAGCATCTGGAATAATCGTCGGCTGTGGCATAAAAGGTTACGAATATGGACTTTTAGCGCTAATAAACACTGTGAATAATATTAAAAAATAATATAGGACAATTAATGGACATCAGAAAAATAAAAAAGCTTATTTCACTGGTCGAAGAATCTGGAATTGCCGAGTTGGAAATTACTGAAGGTGAAGAGTCTGTCAGAATTAGTCGAGGCATTGTACAAGCAGCACCGATGCAATACGCATCGCCTCCTTTCGCACAACCTGCTATGGCGCCACCGGCTGCGCTGCCAAGTGTTGCTCCAGAAAGTGCCCCACAAGAGACAAGTGCGCTACCTACAGGACATGTTATCAAATCACCGATGGTAGGAACCTTTTATCGCTCTTCTTCTCCTGAATCAGAAGCGTTTGTTGAGGTTGGCGACAGCGTTAAAAAAGGCGACACATTGTGTATCGTCGAAGCTATGAAGATGATGAACCAAATCGAATCAGATAAAGATGGAGTGATTAAAGAAATTTGCGTCCAAAATCAAGAGTCTGTTGAGTTTGATCAACCGTTATTCGTAATTGAATAAGGACGTTTAATATGCTTGATAAGGTATTAATCGCCAATCGAGGCGAGATTGCGTTGAGGGTTTTACGCGCATGCAAAGAGCTAGGAATAAAAACGGTTGCTGTTCACTCAACGGCAGATAGAGCACTTAAGCATGTCCTTCTCGCTGATGAGACCATTTGTATCGGTAATGCGCCTGCAACAGAAAGCTACTTAAATATACCACGTCTAATTGCAGCAGCTGAGGTGACCAATGCCGTTGCGATACACCCGGGATACGGCTTCCTATCAGAAAATGCAGCGTTTGCAGAAGCGGTTGAGAAAAGTGGATTTATCTTCATTGGGCCCACAGCTGAAACGATTAACTTGATGGGCGATAAGGTATCTGCCATTGCGGCAATGCGAAGCGCTGGGGTTCCTTGTGTTCCGGGATCAGATGGTCCTTTAGGCGATGATATGGAAAAAAATAAAGCCATCGCTAAAAGAATAGGCTATCCAATGATCGTAAAAGCAGCTGGCGGCGGCGGTGGAAAGGGCATGCGTGTTATTCGCAGCGAAGAGGAACTAGCCACAGCGATTGCAACGACCAAGGCAGAAGCCGGGGCAGCGTTTAACAATGATGTTGTCTATATGGAAAAGTATCTGGAAAACCCAAGACATGTTGAAATTCAGGTGCTTTCCGACGGGCAAGGTAATGCGATCCATCTGGGGGAGAGAGATTGCTCTATGCAGCGCCGTCATCAAAAAGTAGTTGAAGAAGCTCCCGCGCCAGGCATTAGTCAAAGCATGCGAAAGAAAATTGGAGAACGCTGCAGAAAAGCGTGTATTGAAATTGGGTATCGCGGAGCGGGCACTTTTGAGTTTCTTTATGAGAATGGCGAATTCTACTTCATTGAAATGAATACTCGTATTCAGGTTGAACATCCTGTGACAGAAATGGTAACAGGCGTTGATTTGATAAAAGAGCAGCTCAGGATTGCAGGCGGCCAACCTCTGTCTGTCGAACAAGACCAGATAAACGTGCAGGGGCATGCCATTGAATGCCGCATAAACGCTGAAGATCCTAATACCTTTATCCCAAGTCCTGGTGAAATTAAGATGTTCCATTCACCTGGCGGTTTGGGCGTTAGGTGGGAATCGCACATTTATTCTGGTTACCGTGTTCCGCCTTATTATGATTCAATGATCGGTAAACTCATCACATATGGCGAAAGTCGAGATGAGGCAATCGCGAGAATGCGGCATGCTCTTAACGAACTTGTTATCGATGGAATAAAGACAAATATCCCATTACAACAACGTATAATGGCCGATGAGAACTTCTTCAATGGCGGTACCAATATTCATTATCTTGAGAAAAAGCTGGAAGCCGAAAGCTAACCCTAATTATCTCTCCTTTATTCAACACAACTCGGCAAATGCGCCGAGTTTTTCTTACAAATCACCAGCTTCAAATCAACCATCTTCTAGTACTTTAGTATATTAATTATATTTTATTTTACAGTTAGAACTAAAAAAGCGCATTTTTCGTAATTAGCAAGCGTGAGGTAAAGCGATGATTGAGTTAGAAAAAGCGGACGTGATTACATTGTTCACTTATCGATATCTAGTTGATAAGTCAGATGATATCGTCGATTTACGTCAGGATGTACTCGACCTGCAATCCTTCCCGGAGCGCCTTTACGGCAGTTATCAAGAAGAGTGGAAACGGTATATAAAGCGAGAAATCGCAACAAAGCAAATGTCAAAAAATCTAATACAATTAGATTTAGAAGACGTATTGACTTCAGACTCACTGGAAGAATATGAAGCATTGAAACAAATCGTTTCAACAGCTATGCAAGTTGAATCGACGGAAAACGTTAAAGTGATTGATACGCCACTTAAGGTATACATCAATCGATTGATGAATTTATAAGGTATAAATATGTTTGGTTTTTTTCAGCGAAACCCTAGTAAGAAACTCAGAAAGCAATATGACTTAAAGCTAGAGCAGGCTATGCTAGCCCAGCGTAAAGGCGATATCAAAACCTATTCAATGCTGACTGCAGAAGCAGAAGAACTATGGTCGGAAATCGAAGTGATCGAATCATCGCAAAAATAGAGTTCTGCAACCCTATCGAAACCAAGTGTTAAACTCGTCACTGCAACAATTAAAAGAGATAGACGCCATTCATTAACGGAATTCAATTTGAAGTGGAATCAACTTGTCGTGGTCACAACAGAACAAAATGCCGAAGCTTTTTCGGCATTTTTTGAAGAGCACGGCGCAATTTCTGTTACTTTTAGCGATAATGCTGACTCACCCGTTTATGAGCCTGAAAAGGGAACGCTAACACTTTGGCCTGACACATCTGTCACTGGACTTTTTGAATCTAGCGTTAACATATCAGAGATTGTTGAACGCATGCAGCGTTTAGATTTTTTTGAAGAACATACGCACTATCGCATAGAAACCATAGAAGACAAAGATTGGACAAGAGTATGGATGGACGATTTTCATCCGATACAATTTGGTCGTCGTTTATGGATCTGCCCTAGCTGGCGTGAACCACCTGAGACTGACGCGATTAACATTATGCTTGACCCTGGTCTCGCCTTTGGCACCGGAACACATCCCACCACTGCGATGTGTCTAGAATGGCTGGACTCTCAGCAAATGAAAGAAAAAACGTTGACTGATTACGGATGCGGTAGCGGTATTCTTGCCATTGCAGCGTTGAAATTGGGTGCAAAGCATGCGTTTGCTGTCGATATAGACCCTCAAGCCATTATAGCGACGAAAGCGAATGCTGAAAAAAATGACGTTTCGTCGGGTTTAACTACATTGCTTTCAAACAACTATGATGGAAAGCCAACTGACATTGTTGTTGCCAATATCCTTTCAGGTCCCTTGAAAAGTTTATTCTCTACATTGTCGTCTTTATGTCATCAAAAAGGGACTTTGGTGTTATCTGGAATATTAAAAGAGCAAGCTGAAGACATTATCGAGGTTTATCAGACAGCATTCAGTGATTTTGCGATTACCGAGAGAGGTGAATGGATTCGAATAGTTGCGACTAAAAGATAAATCGTTCCCTCATCTTCTCCTCCTGCTTATTAGATTTTGTGCAAAATTTAGTCTTTCAAATTTTATCCAAACCACGTAAGATACGCGCCCTCTTTTATAACAAGCGTCGTTAGGTTATTTCTCTTGAAAATCGGTCAATATGAATTAGCAAACAATTTAATATTGGCGCCGATGGCCGGTGTAACGGATGGGCCATTTAGGGAATTATGCAGGAAAATGGGTGCCGGATTGGCGGTATCTGAAATGATTTCCAGCAACCCAAAAGTATGGAATACCCATAAATCAAGAACACGCATGGACGACTCGTTTGAAACGGGTATTCGCAGTGTTCAAATCGCGGGAAGCGATCCCCAATTGATGGCTGATGCGGCTCAGTTTAACGTTGAGCAGGGCGCGCAAATCATAGACATTAACATGGGTTGTCCAGCGAAAAAGGTCAACAAAAAGCTCGCTGGTTCAGCGTTGTTAAAAGAGCCTGATACCGTTAAAGAAATTCTAAAATCTGTTGTTAACGCAGTGGCTGTTCCGGTTACATTAAAAATCAGAACTGGCTGGGATCCTCAGCATAAGAATGGCGTTCAGATTGCTAAGATTGCACAGGATTCTGGGATACAATCGTTAGCCGTACATGGAAGGACAAAAGCTTGTATGTTCAAAGGTCATGCCGAGTACGAAACTATAGCGAAAATCAAAGAAGCGATAAGCATTCCTGTCATCGCAAATGGCGATATAACTAACGCTTTTCAAGCTAAGAGGGTTTTAGAAATAACCAACGCCGACGGCATTATGATTGGCAGAGCAGCGCAAGGAAACCCATGGATTTTTGCCCAAATACAAAAATTTATAATGGATTCAGCTGCACCTGAAACACCGTCACTCGCCGAACAAAAGGATGTTATAACTCAACATCTTGCTGGCATACATCGTCTTTATGGAGACGTCACTGGCGTGAGAATTGCGCGAAAACATATCGGCTGGTATCTCCAAAACAAGCCTATGGGCAATGAATATAGAAGAAAGTTTAATGCATTGGACAGCGCTGACCTGCAACTGGAGCTAATGCATGAGTATTTCGATTTGCAAGAACAACTTAGCTATTCCTCAGTAGCATAAAAATAAAACAATAAGAGAGATGTATATATGTTTGATCAAAACCTCACTTCCCCTTTCACAACAATTGTGCCTACATCATCGCATGCAAACAATCAAAAGCCGCTTCGTCAATCTGTGAAGCAAGCAGTCAATAAGTATCTTAAAGATTCAAATAATGAAAGTATCGAAAATCTATATGAACTTGTGCTTGCAGAAGTTGAAGCTCCACTGCTTGAAGAAGTCATGACGCATACGCGTGGTAATCAAACCCAGGCTGCACATTTAATGGGAATCAACCGAGGAACGCTGAGAAAGAAGTTGAAAATTTACGGACTTGGATAACGACTTTTCTCTAAAGGCTATCCGAACTTAAATCAACAAAACCATAGGCATTACACGAAATGACTGAAAGTCAAAGGATAAGACGAGCATTACTCAGTGTCTCTGATAAAACTAATATCGTTAAATTTGCATCATTTTTACAAGCAAATGGCGTTGAAATACTATCAACAGGCGGCACTGCGGCGACCTTAAGAGCTGAGGGCATTAACGTAATTGATGTTAGCGAGGTTACCGGGCATCCTGAAATAATGGATGGACGCGTAAAAACTCTGCACCCCAAGATCCACGGAGCCATTCTCGGACGACGGGATACCGACAAAGTCACGATGAGCGAACATGATATTACGCCTATCGACTTGGTTGTAGTCAATCTCTATCCTTTTGCCAGTACTGCCGCTAATCCAGACGCAACAATGGAAGACTTGATTGAGAATATCGACATCGGTGGACCGGCAATGATCAGAGCCGCTGCTAAAAATCACAACGACGTAAGTATTGTCGTGAGTCCTGACGACTATGAAAGCGTAATGGATGAGCTGATAAAAAACGATTTTGTTCTTCCAACATTCGTAAGATTCAGTCTCGCTATCAAGGCATTTGAACATACCGCTGAGTATGATGGCATGATAGCGAATCACTTTGGAAAGTATATTTCTGAAGGGGCTAACGAAGATGCTCCAGCGGCTATTCAAACGCAATTTCCGCGGAAAATAAATATTCAAATGACCAAGAAGCAGTCTTTAAGATACGGTGAAAACTCGCATCAAGATGCTGCATTTTACGTTGAAAACGCACTTGAAGAAGCGTCAATATCAACCGCGGTCCAACACCAAGGAAAAACGCTCTCCTACAATAATATCGCAGATACAGATGCTGCACTTGAGTGTGTAAAAGAGTTTGATGAACCTGCTTGCGTGATTGTTAAGCACGCAAATCCTTGCGGAGTTGCTGTTGCATCAAGTCTTTCACAAGCGTACAAAAAAGCGTTTAAAACAGATCCAACATCAGCGTTTGGCGGCATTATTGCGTTTAATGGGACACTTGATGCATCGCTAGCTGAAGAAATCATTCAGAACCAGTTTGTTGAGGTCATAATTGCGCCTGACGTAACAGATGACGCAATTGAGCGCTGCAAAGAAAAACAAAACGTGAGGCTACTGACTTGTGGTAATTGGAAAGGACAGTTGACGCAAGAGTTTGATTATAAGCGTGTCAACGGTGGAATGTTGCTACAAGAGCGCGACTTTGGCAGTGTTGATTTGGATGACATAAAAGTCGTGTCGGAAAGGCAGCCTACCCAGGCGCAATTGGAAGATTTGTTATTCTGCTGGAAAGTAGCGAAATACGTAAAATCAAACGCGATTGTATATGCCAAAGATGGTATGACCGTGGGAATAGGAGCGGGGCAAATGAGCCGTGTCTATTCTGCAAAAATAGCGTCAATAAAGGCTAATGATGAAAACTTAGAGGTAACAGGGTCAGTGATGGCGTCCGATGCGTTTTTCCCATTTAGAGACGGTATTGACGCGGCCGCTGAAGCGGGTATTAGCGCGATAATTCAACCAGGTGGTTCTATGCGAGACCAGGAAGTTATCGATGCAGCCAATGACCATGGGATCGCCATGGTGTTCACTGGTATGAGACATTTTAAGCACTGATTTTTTTGCAGGGACAATCTGATGAAAGTAATGGTAATTGGAAGTGGTGGTAGAGAGCATGCATTGGCATATCGACTTGCTCAATCCGATAAAGTGACCGATGTATATGTGGCCTTTGGTAATGCCGGTGTCGACTTGGAATCCAACAAAAAAATCAAACGACTGCGGATCTTTGAATACGATCATGATGCCCTTTGTAATAATGCGAAGAAGCTTGGCATCGACTTAACTGTCGTAGGTCCCGAGCTACCGTTAAGTAATGGTATTGTTGATCATTTCGAAGACCAAGGCCTTTCAATTTTTGGCCCATCAAAGCTTGCTAGCCAACTCGAATCCTCGAAATCGTTTTGCAAAGACTTTTTGGAAAAATACGATATTCCAACTGCAGAATATGCCACATTTGATGATGAAGCTGAGGCCATCTCATACATCAAACAAAAGGGTATCCCAATCGTTATCAAAGCAGATGGCCTCGCTGCTGGCAAAGGCGTTGTTGTGGCTGAAACTGAAGCCGAAGCATTTGAGGCTGTCAATAATATGCTATCGGGCAATCAGTTTGGCGAAGCGGGTCACAAAGTCGTAATTGAAGAGTTTCTTAAGGGTGAAGAAGCGAGCTATATTGTTTTGTGTGACGGCGTAAATGTGTTGCCACTGGCGACCTCTCAAGATCACAAGCGAGTATATAACGGTGATAAGGGACCGAATACAGGTGGTATGGGTGCTTATTCCCCCGCACCCGTTGTGACGCCAGAAATTGATTCAAAAATTATGAACGAAGTCATTTTGCCGACCATGAAGGGAATGATAGCAGAAGGTATGCCATACAAAGGGTTCCTCTATGCAGGTCTTATGATAGATACTGATGGACAATCCCGCGTCATTGAGTACAACTGTCGCTGTGGCGATCCAGAGACCCAGCCGATAATGCTTAGAATGCAATCAGACCTCGCTGAATTGTGTCTAGCCGCCTGTAATGAAGAGCTGCATCAGCACAGTATTGAGTTTGATCCACGTCCCGCAGTCGGGGTTGTTTTGGCGTCTGGTGGCTATCCACACAGCTATGGTGACGGCAAAGAGATAACTGGATTGGAAAACGTTGATGAAACGCAAACCAAAGTTTTTCACGCCGGTACCATAGTTCAGAATGACCAGTTACTTACGAAAGGCGGCCGAGTACTTTGCGTCACTAGTCTCGGTGATTCCGTCGCTGACGCTCAAGCCCGAGCTTATCAAGAAATTGAAAAAATCACATGGCACAAAATGTATTATAGGCGTGATATTGGCTACAGGGCGATAGATCGAGAAAACACAGCTAAATAATAACCGATTCGCCTATGTCGTAGCCTAAACCGCATTTTTTGTTAAGGCTTTTTAAGCGTCAAAGTGGAGGCATGTACGCATTTAAAAGCGTGCGAGCGCAT
>DDLV01000069.1 GCA_002340325.1 Glaciecola sp. UBA2563
GCTCTACCAACTGAGCTACGCCCACCACCGATCAGAACACTTTGTAACTTACACCGCATGCAAATGGCGCGTCCGGCAGGATTCGAACCTGCGACCCACGGCTTAGAAGGCCGTTGCTCTATCCAGCTGAGCTACGAACGCTTGTTGAAGCGTGTCACTTAACAAAAAATGGTCGGTGAGATAGGATTTGAACCTACGACCCCTTGGACCCAAACCAAGTGCGCTACCAAGCTGCGCCACTCACCGATTTCTTTACTTATTAGCCGTGCTACGGGGGGCGCATATTACCGAGTTGGCCCATTTTCGTCAAACCTTTTTTGGTCGATTTTTAGGGCGTTTTGATCTTTGCTGTACGAATTACTAATATTTACCAAATTTCTGAATTTACTTTTGTCAGTTCCTTGCCGTTGGGTCAGTATCTTTTTACACTATATCATCTAGTCCAATTGCCGCAGACGGTCAGAATGTGGTCCTTTCAGATTTCAAGCATGAGAAAGTGAATGAGCGCACAGTTAATTGATGGAAAACAAATTGCTAAACAACTTCGTCAATCGATAAAACTAGCAGTTGATAATATAATCGACGCCAACAAGAGAGTGCCGGGCTTGGCTGTAATATGCGTTGGTTCAGACCCCGCTTCGCAAGTTTATGTTGGTAATAAAACCAAAGCGTGTAAAGAAGTTGGGTTTATTTCAAAGGAGCATAAGTTACCTGCAGATACCTCTCAGAGAGCACTCGAAGCACTCGTTGATGCACTCAATAATGACGAGGAAATCGACGGTATTCTGCTTCAACTGCCATTACCTGCGGGTTTAGACGCAGAGCCAATTCTTGAGCGCATTCATCCTCATAAAGATGTTGATGGTTTCCATCCTTATAACATCGGTAGGTTGGCGCAACGCGTCCCTGCACTGAGACCCTGCACGCCTAAAGGGATCATGACGATGATTAAATCTACAATGAAACCGATAAAGGGTCTGCATGCGGTTATAGTAGGCGCTTCAAATATTGTCGGTCGTCCAATGGGACTGGAGTTGCTGTTGGCGGGATGTACCGTCACGACCTGTCATAAGTTTACGCAAAATCTTGCATTACACGTTAATCAAGCAGACGTTTTGGTCGTTGCCGTGGGCAAGCGCAACTTCATTCCTGGCGGCTGGGTTAAACCCGGCGCAATTGTTATTGATGTTGGTATTAATCGCATAGAGGACGGTACGCTTACAGGTGATGTAGATTTTGATGTTGCAAGAGAACACGCAGGTTGGATCACACCGGTGCCAGGAGGCGTTGGCCCCATGACCGTTGCAAGTTTGATGGAAAATACGTTAGAAGCCTATGTAAAATATCACAGTCAATAGTGCAATAATGAAAAATACTTCGATTAGTCAAGAACAACCGACAGAAATAGAAAATCTCATATGGAGGTGGTTGGACAGGGTTGTTATTAATGAAAACTTTTGTCCGTTTGCCAAGCAAGTACGTGACGACCATGCGATTAATCTAAAAGTTATCAACGATACCTCACAGCAAAACATATTGCGCGACGTCCACGATGAAATGCGTTTTCTTCTATCTAGCGAGCATAAATCTACAAGCATCATTGCATTATCGAGAGGTTTTGAGGACTTTTTTATATATCTTGACCTAGTGGATGCAGTTACCACGCTAATCGAACAAGAACAATTAAGCGGTATTTTTCAATGCGCCAGCTTCCATCCCGACTACCTTTTCGCGGATGAACCAACACATGATGCAAGTCATTATACCAACCGCGCACCCCTTCCTCTGTTGCATATCATCGATGAAAAAGACATATCGTCCGCGCTAGCTTCATTTAAACATCCAGAAAATATCCCTCTCAGAAATAAAGCGCACGCTAGAAAACTTGGCAAATCCTTTTTTAAACCCTTTCTCTCGTGACTATTCACTCACATCCAGATAACGCTGAATTAGCTGTAAAACCAATAGGTTTTATTAAGACACCTTTTAAACAGAAATTTGGTATACCGCGCCAACCCAACCTTGCAAAAGACGCTGTTGGAACAATTCGATTCTCTAACGACATAAATGTCAGGGATGCCCTTGAAGGTATTGAGCAATTCAGCCATTTATGGCTGATCTTTCATTTTCATCAGCACACCCAAAAAGACATTTCAATGAAGGTCCGTCCACCAAGACTTGGTGGAAATAGTCGAATAGGTGTTTTTGCGTCCAGAAGCAGTTTTCGACCCAATCCACTTGGGCTATCGGTGGTCGCTAATTTGGGTGTTTTTAATAATCAACTAAAGGTATCAGGTGTTGATCTAATGGATCAAACGCCGATAATTGATATCAAGCCCTATATTGCATACGCCGATGCCATACCAGACGCTGAATGCGGATATGCGCAAACCAAACCATCAAACGATATACGTGTGCTAATTACTGATGCTATTTTAAAAAAGCTCGATTTGTTCGCCCTGAATTCCGCTTTAATCACACAAATCCTATCGCAAGATCCTCGCCCAGCGCATGCTAAATCTAAACATACTGAACAAAACTTTGATACCAAAATGTATAAAATGAGGGTTGGGGATGCTGACCTTCATTGGTCTTTCACAAAGAAAGATGAAATAACGGTATTAGATGTTTTAAAAGCATACTAATCAGTTAATTAAGGCCAAAGATACATGTGCTCCGGTACCATTCATATCTGCAGGCTGCTATCATTGCGCTATCTTTCGGAATCAACGACTTACAACTAGAATTTAATGCGCACAACAGACTATTTACTCGCAACTCAAAAAGAATCCCCAGCGGAAGCGGAAATCATTAGTCATCAATTGATGATCCGAGCTGGGCTCGTTAGAAAATTGGCATCTGGTTTATACACGTGGTTACCCAGTGGTCTGCGGGTTCTCAACAAAGTAGCCGCTATTGTAAGAGACGAAATGAATAAAGCAGGGGCAGTTGAAGTTAGCATGCCAGTGGTTCAACCGGCTGACTTGTGGCAAGAATCGGGGCGCTGGGACGATTATGGCCCAGAACTATTGCGAATTAAAGATCGTCACGAACGGGATTTCGTATTGGGCCCTACCCATGAAGAAGTCATCACGTCATTGGTCAATAATGAGGTGAGTAGCTATAAACAGTTGCCGTTAAACCTGTATCAAATTCAAACCAAGTTTCGCGACGAAGTGCGGCCGCGTTTTGGCATTATGCGCAGTCGTGAATTTATTATGAAAGACGCGTATTCATTTCATTTAGATACTGAATCTTTAGAAACTACCTACCAGAGAATGCACAAGGCGTATTGCAATATTTTCGACCGAATCGGCCTTGAGTATCGTCCGGTAGTTGCAGACTCAGGTTCCATTGGTGGCGCTGTTAGTCATGAGTTTCATGTATTAGCCGATTCTGGTGAAGATGATATTGCTTTCTCAAATGCCTCGGACTTTGCTGCAAATGTTGAATTGGCTGAAGCGATTTGCACGGCAGGACGCCCCACAGCTTCAAGCGATATCGAGCTAATTGATACACCTAACGCAAAAACTATCGCTGATGTTGCAACGCTTTTGAATGTTGAAGCTACTCAATGCGTTAAAACACTTTTTGTAAAAGCGTCAGAAGAAAGCGATGACGCATTAGTCGCTTTGGTTCTGCGAGGCGATCATCAACTTAATGAGATTAAAGCATCTAAAATAGACGGCATCGCATCACCTCTTGAAATGGCCGATGAGGCAGAAGTAAAACCTGTTACTTCTGCTGGTTTTGGCTCGTTGGGTCCCGTCAACCTAAATTGCAGAATTATTGTTGATCGCAGCGCCGCTGTGGTTGCGGATTTCATTTGTGGCGCAAACATCGACGAAAAACACTACATCAATGCGAATTGGGATAGAGATGTCAAAACATATCAAATAGAAGATATCCGCGATGTCATAGCAGGAGACCCTTCTCCGGATGGAAACGGGACAATAGAGATCCGAAAAGGTATTGAAGTTGGACATATTTTCCAATTGGGCGATAAATACTCAAAGGCGATGAATTGTGGCGTGCTAACTGAATCTGGCAAACATCAAGTATTACAGATGGGGTGTTATGGTATCGGTGTTAGCCGGATCGTCGCGGCCGCTATTGAACAGAATCATGATAAATACGGGATTATATGGCCAGATACCATTGCGCCTTTTCAAGTCGCTATAATCCCGATGAATATGCACAAATCACCTCGTGTTGCTGAAGCAGCAAGCAAGATTTATGAATCGCTTATTGCTCTGGGTGTAGAGGTGCTTTTTGATGATCGGAAAGAGCGTCCCGGGGTGATGTTCAATGATATGGAACTCATCGGTGTGCCGCACAGTATCATCATTGGGGAACGCAATATGGACAACCAGGTGGTTGAGTACAAAAATAGACAAACTGGCGATAAAACAACCGTATCGATTGATGAAATCGTGGCGTTTACCGTAGACAAAATTGGAGCGTGATTGAAAGTTAAGTTTTACGGTGTTCGAGGCTCTATTCCGACACCCGGCCCCTCATTTGCGAAGTACGGCGGAAACACTGCATGTGTTCACGTTGAATTAAATGATGGAACTGACATCGTGCTAGATGCAGGCACAGGTATTCGTCTCTTGGGCAACAAACTAGCCAGTAAAACCGCACCTATTCATCTGTTGCTATCTCATAATCATTGGGATCATATTCAAGGATTTCCGTTCTTTGTTCCTGCATATCAACCAGAGCGTGAAATCTTTATCACACCTGGATTGACAAAAGAGTACCGACCAGAGGCGATACTGGAACAAATGACAGGTTCTTTCTTCCCTGTCCCAAGAGAAGCGCTAAATTCGCTCATTACGTTCAAAGAGTATGCTGAGTCCGAAAACAGTTGGGCAATCGGGTCTGCTAACATAACTCGGATGCGAATGAATCACCCAGGCGGTGGCAGTTGTTATTGCATTGAAGCAGATGGCAAAAAACTCGCCTATATTACCGACAATGAACTGTATCCTCCCTATCAAAAAGACGGAGATTTCCAAAAGTTTGTTGCGTTTGCAAAAGATTCAGACTTACTCATACACGATGCACAATATTTGGTAGAAGATATGCCGAAAAAACATGGCTGGGGACATTCTGTTGCTGAAGAGGCTGTAAAATTAGCAATGGCGGCGCAGACCAAAATTCTCGCTCTTTACAGCCACGATCCAGAAAGAACTGATGATGATGTCGAAAGTATCACGTCTCACGCGGACGATATTCTAAAAATAGGCGGCGCAGATGACGCTGTATGCATTGCCGCTTACGAGGGACTCAAAATAATCCTCTAGCGTGCCTTAGTTCATGGACGCTTCCATCAAAGGAAGTCGTCATCCAGCATGGCATGCTTTGTGACAAATAAATCCCACCCCGCTACTCCTTTCCTTTAGAGCAGAAAAAAAATCGAAAAATCCACCTTTGAATAGATAGTTAAATTTATTAGATTGAAAAATATCTATTTAACCGGAATTTAATATTAACAACTGGGGTCTAATGTCGAAAGTAAATGTTATAAAGAGGAAAAACCATGACTATACGAAAACCAACCCTTGCCCTATATCACAAAGACTACTGCCCATATTGCAAAGCAACTCGGAAAGTAATTGATGAGCTGGGATTATCAATTGAATTGAGAGATATCGAATTCAATAAAGCTAATCGTGATGCACTCATTGCTAATGGTGGCAAACAACAAGTGCCTTGTCTGAGAATAGAAAACGATAATGGCAATATAGAGTGGATGTACGAGTCACAAGATATTATCCAATACCTTCGCGTCTACGAAGCAACGGACCTGCAAACTCACTAGCGTTTTTTTTAAAAGTTTTTGCAATCAAATGTCTTTCCAGATCGTCCTTATTAACGGTCAATAAAAATTGACTTTCAAACGCATAGTTATTTGTAACTGGCGATTAATTAGAAACGTTCGAGGAAAGACATGGTATTTAAATTAAAAAATTTACACATCGTAGTTAGTGCATTAATAGCATTCACCCTATTATCAATTTCAACATTGAGTTGGTCATTCGATAAAACACCGTTCACAGCTGAGAAGTTCAGTGCACTTCAAGACAGTAATAAAGTCATTCTGATTGATGTTTATGCTGACTGGTGCGGCACCTGCAAAAAACAACAACTTGCGATAAATGACTACTTAGAAAAACATCCAGAGCGTGAATTACATATCTTGGAAGTAGATTTTGATAAACAAAAAGACGTCGTCAAAATGTTGGGTGCTCCACGTCAGTCAACCTTATTGCTCTATAAAGGTAGCGATCAGTTTTGGTTTTCAGTGGCTGAGTCCAGACCAGACATGATAACAAGTAGGATTGAACAAGCGTTTGACTTTGTGCCAAAGACATAACGTAATGTGTTTTGCGAGCGTCTTATTTTGTCGCATCCGAATAGCTCAAAACAGTAAGCTTCTAACGGAAAACTCATGACAATGACATCTGCTCTACTGGCATTTTTTGCTGGCGTCGTTGGAATAGTATCACCGTGTGTCTGGCCACTGATCCCAGTTCTTATGAGTGCAAATGGCCAAGGCATTATACCGAAATTACTCTTGGCTTTGGGACTAGCGCTGGCGTTCGCGCTAGCAGGAGGAGTGTTAACATGGTTATTGCTGTCATTGAATATTGATCCAGTTGCGTATAGGTCTATCTCTGCGGTCATGCTTTTGATAGTGGGACTGACATTGTTGATGAAGACGCTTGCAGATAATTTATCTACCATATTATCTCGACTCATCTCATTTGCAGATACAACCGACACTAAACTCGAACGGTGGTTCGGTCCTTTTGGTTTAGGTCTTTTGCTTGGTTTTGTGTGGCTACCTTGTGTTGGGCCGACGTTAGGTGCTGCTATCGCGTTGGCAAGCCAAGGACAAGAAATGCTGTCTGCTTCCTTTGTTATGCTCAGTTTTGGATTGGGAACAGCTACTGCATTGTTAGTAGCGGCGACCAGTATTAATACACTTATCAAACAATCATTGCCTAATCTTTTCGCTGCTATGCTTGGCAATGGTAAACAATTACTAGGCGGCACGATGATGATATTGGGCTTATTGGTACTTACTGGGCTTGATTTAAAATTGGAAGCATTGGTTCTGCCCTATTTGCCTGAATGGAGTATTTTGTAAACGTGATATCTTTTGTGAGCCCAATGTTTTTTGCGACCAGAACCATAGTGGGTTAACACAATATGTTGGATCGCGAAGACTTAAATTCGCTTTTTCGTTACAGCCTGTCGTTATGCGCAGACCCCACGTTAGCGCAAGATATTTTGCATAGTGCTATTGAAAAAACATTGTCAACAAACAGCACCATTAACAAGCCGTTGTCATATTTAAGAAGAGTAATACGAAATCAATTTATTGATTACTGTCGAAGACAGAAGACTGTTTGCTTTGAGCCTATCGACACAACTGATCCCGTCGTATTTGATGAAAAAGGCCTGGAAAATTTCTGGATCGACAATAATTATGTCGATTACCTGCTTAATGAGCTAAATAGTGCGGAACGCGAAATTTTATTTTTGTGGGCTGTAGAAGGTTACAGCGCTAAAGAAATTGCCGATTATCTCGATGCTCCCCGTGGTACTGTGCTGTCAAGATTATTTAGGATTAAGAAAAAGCTTCAAACATTAGATCAAGATAAACAACTTGGTGGAGGTGGATAGTGGCGAAGTCCCCATTACGCGATAGCGTGAAAAATTATTATCAACAGCAAGTATTAAACAAAAAGCAGCTAGACGCCTTGGTTTCGTTACAAAAAGGAAAAACTGCAGAAAAAAAAGACAAGAGACTATTGCCGTGGGTTGGTGTTGCAGCGGCTATTTTCATCTCAGTGATCTCCGTCACTTTTTATTTTTCAATGCCATCGGACACTAACTTACCTTACCGCATTGCCCAGGAAGTTGCAGAAGATCATGTCAAAATGAAGCCATTGGATATGGAAACCGCTCGAATAGACGAGTTAAAACGCTATTTTACTCAGTTAGATTTTGCGCTTATTCAGTCAGCAGGCATTGAGGATGAAACTTTGTTGGGCGGCAGATACTGCTCTATATTTGGCGTCACGGCAGCTCAATTGCGCTATTTGGATTTTAATCGGGATAACAAAGTAACGCTTTACCAAGTCGAATATGACGTCAAGACGTTTGGAGAGCTACCAAACGTTGGTGAAGGGAAACCGCCGATTGAGGTTTTAATAAAGGGTCTATCCGTCACAATATGGGTTGAAAAAGGATTGCTACTTGCCAAGATAACTGAAAATTAAGGCATCCCTTTTAATCCTGATATTTGATTCAGGTCTTTAAGGCTATTGCACAGGTGATAAATAAAGGTATTCTTACTCCATAAATATTTGTGTTTTTATACGCCTTTACTTCAGTCAAATCTTTACATTGCAAAAAAAGGAATGGTCTTGCATCAGATCGCAGCCAGAGTAGCGATATTGCCAGCAGTACTCATGCTCATTTTCCTCTTCGTTGGAAGCATTGACCATTTAGATAACCGGATGATTAAGGAAGCTTGGGAATCCGGTCATTTCTTTTTATTCGCTTGTTTAACCTATATCGCCTGTCACTTAGACTGGGCAAAAAACAAGCGCATTGGCGTTGTTTTTATTTATATTCTATTGGGAAGCATTATCCTCGGACTTTTAACGGAAGTATTACAACTTATCGTTGGCAGAAGCTTTGAATCTGATGACCTTTATCGAGATATTATTGGTGGGATTGCCGGGTTTACATTTAGTCGAATAGGGATACGGGAATCATTTAAACAAAACCTGGCCTATGGCACCTTGTGCATATTGTTACTTGTTTTGGGTCTTCAACAGTTTCTCATCGTGTCTTATGATACGTATCAGACTAAGAAAAATGCACCTGTTTTATCCGACTTTGAAACCCCTTTCGAACTAACACGTTGGATAGAAATGGGAACAAAGCATGAAATCACCAAGAGTGTTACCCGCAATGGAAACAAGGCGTTAAAAGTAATTTATGAACCAGGAAAACATCCTCACGCTGTATTGAGAGAAATGAAGTGGGATTGGCGTAATTTTCAGCACTTGCACATGAGCATATTCAATTCACAGCAAGGTGTTGAAAGACTTATCATTATTGTCCATGACCACGATAGTAGAAGAAACATTCAAGATTACCAGATGCGGTTTGATCGCGAGTACCAATTAAAACAAGGGTGGAATGATATTGTCATTTCATTGACCGACATAAAAATGGATCCCAAAGACCGCCAGTTAGATATGTCTAGAATTTACTCGATCAGCTTTGTGATGCCAAAACCAACGGTATCTAAAACTCTTTATCTCGATAACCTTTATCTTTCAAATTAACGGGGTCGGTTTTATCCATTTAAGCAATTCGCCTTTTGCTTCATTTAATTGCACAATTTTATTTTCAATCTCCTGTAATTGCTCGTTAATGGCATCTTGCAAGTGAGGACAGTTGGGATCAGGATTTTCGAGATGCGGTATGGCTAATTTTATTTTACTCAATGGAAATCCAATAAATTGCGCGTACTTAATAAACTTCAATTGTTTTAGATGCACATCGCCATATATTCGATAGCCATTTACACTGCGAGGCGGTCGGCTAATCAATCCTATTTTCTCATAATATCGAAGCGTGTCTCTGGTAACACCTGTGAGTTGTTCAATGTCACTTGCTTTCATTCTCTTTTCTCATCAGTTGTATTCGACATCAAAATTTCGCTTGACTATAGAGTATACTCCATAGTTTATACTCTTCTCAACAAATGCATAGAGAGAGGGTTCAATGAGTTTTGAATCAACACCCGTAGCGCTAAAAACCGCAGATAATACAGTTATACACGCAGTTTCTTACAGACGTTGTGATCAGCAAAATAGTGCCATCATGGTAGTCGCTAGTGCTACCGGAGTGCCGCAAGGTTACTATCGTCGTTTTGCTGAATACGCGGTTAAAAGAGGTTACGACGTCATAACATTTGACTACAGAGGAATCGGAGCGTCTGCGCCTGATACATTAAAAGGTTATGATGTAGATTACCTAGATTGGGCTAAACAGGACTTAGCGGCTGCTCTTAGCTATGCAAATCAGCAAAACCTCCCAGTCGTATTAGTTGGGCATTCTTTTGGTGGCCATGCGTTAGGGCTACTGCCAGATTACAACAATTTGCATGCAGCCTACGTTTTCGGCACTGGTGCCGGTTGGTCAGGCTGGATGCCAATAATGGAAAGAGCAAAAGTAAATCTTATGTGGTCTTGTATAGCACCTATTATTGTCAAACTTCATGGTTATTTAACGTGGAGTAAATTAGGCATGGGAGAAGATTTACCTTTGGGCGTTTATCGTCAGTGGAAACGTTGGTGCAAGAGGCCCAATTACTTTTTTGGCGATCCCGAATACGATTGGACTATTACATCATTCCAGCGATATTCAAAACCACTTAAAGCGGTAAATGCGACTGATGACTTGTGGGCAACAGCGCAATCACGAGATGCGTTTGTTAATCATTACACATCCGCTGAATTGGCATGTGAAGACATCTCGCCAGACGCGATGAAAATGAAAAGCATTGGGCATATGGGATATTTTAAAAAACACGCAAGCATTATCTGGGATGATTGTTTGCATTGGCTAGACCAACAACAAACTCCAGCTAATAAATAGCTCAATCTCAGCCAGCGCTATGTCGACAGCATAGACTGCAGATTTCTTTTAATGTGATGAAGATGACATCTTTTCCTGCAACATATTGCTAAAGAAGTAAACAACACCAGAAATCACAATGGCATCGATAGCGGCAATTGCACTAATGCTGTTAATGATTTGTATCTCTACAAACAACCCATAACCAGCGCCAACACACCAAGCCATCAATGCGTGGAAAGACCAATGTTGATTCGATGATAGTCGTTCAAATCGATAAGCCTCATGTCTGGAAATGTAATAATCGACGAGAATAATCCCGCATACCGGGATAAAAACCGTTACCAAGACAATCAAAAAACCGATGAATGCGTTGAGAATATTAAAGAACGCAAAGACCACACCTAATAAACCGACGACTATCGTGACCCAGCGATTCGCTAACACAGGCCAAGTGGCTTCTAAACTCAACATAGCGCTATACAGGTTTAGTGAATTCAATACCCAGCTTCCTGCAATTACGATAAAGAAAGCGAACAAACCAAGCCCTGCTTTTAACATCAGTATCAGAACATCATTGCTGCCCAGACTGGACGCCGCAAAGGCCGCTACTGATAAAACAAACAATTGAACAACCATAAATGCAACAAACGCGGTATAAAACCCGCCCGACCAATGCCGACAAAATCTTGTAATATCAGGGAGGATAATAGCACCGATAATAATGGCACCTACGATTGCGCCAACGGCCTGACTTAGCGATAAATCTGAAGGCTTCGTTTGCGCAAGATAATCACTGATGGAGTAGGACTCAAAAGCGCCAAACAGCAGAAACAGCGTCACTACCGCAATTATAGGACTTAAGAGACTTGCGAATACATTGATGGCTTTAAAGCCAAAAAACGTTGTCGCCACCATGAGTAATCCACCAAGTAACTCAATGTAGAAAGCAGGAATAAAGACATCGAGTGTCTGTTCTGATAAACGTTGAACCGCTTCACTAAACAGATCAATATTTACCCCAAACCAACCGATAAGTGAGATGGCAAATGCAAAATTTACTATCGCAGCGCCTTTATCGCCAAATGCTACCTTAACTAATAGATAAGAACTCATTCTGGTTTGCGCCCCAATAACACCCATTAATCCGCCGATGAGTGTTAATAGACCAGATGCTATCAGTAATGCCCAAATGCCCTGATTAATCGTTGTTCCATTGTAGACTTCAATGCCCGTGATAAAGGTAGGTAATGAAAATGCAACCATCACCGAAATAGCCGCAACGCGTGGCCATGCAACAAGTTCTGAGTCACTGACGGGTTTTATTTGTGAACTTGCGCCAGTATCATTCAAATGTCAGATACCTTTGAGGTGAATTCAACATCAAATCCAGCGTATCGCGGTCCAAAGATCTGCAGGCCACGCTCGTTGAGAAATGCTATTGGCGCGGGCAGCAACACCACGGCGACTGACATTCCTTCAGAAAAGTTCGGGTTGGTGATTGGCATTGCTGTCGTCGCATTGAAGCAACAAATAAGATCGGGGATGGTAGCAACCAAAACATTATCAAGTAAACATGCCATGTTTTCGTTTTTTACTTGAATCTCTAGCACCTGGCCTGCGTCATTTTCTAGCATAACGTGACCTACCGTGAAACCTTCTACGTTTTCAAACCGGTATGTTTGCACAGTTCCTAAATAAATCAGTTGTCCTAATTCATGTTTTGCTAAATTGGTTAGCGCTGACATTCCAAGATGTGCTTTTTGTCGAAGGTATTTGCCTATTCGCATTGCTTTACTGATCGTGCCATCAATCACTGCGTGCTTTATTTCACCTAAAGGTACAATATGGTCAATGACTGAAATAGAATCATCACTTAGACTGCACAATGCTCTCATTATGTTTTCAGAACGCTTATCACTGTGGATGTTCTCGCATATATAGACCTCACCTCTTGCATTTGCACTTATGATGGGAGACGCGGGAATGTCATTAAGATAGTATGTTGAATGCGTGATTTCAGGCACTGCCCTGCCAGTAGGGTCTGCATCAATGATATAGCCGTCTACCATTGCTGCGAGCATAAAGCTAATGGCGGTATTCGCACCGCCCAACTCACAACAGATAGTGCCATAAACATCTTGTCCTGTGTAGGAAACTAGTCTCTCATATGCAGCGAAAATGGGCCATTGTCGCTCAATATCAAAGTCTTCATTGACTTGTTCTGCTTCAACCAATGCACCTAGAAGATAGGGTGTACAAATTAAGCTACTCTCCGGCACATGTTCAAGCGATATTAGCTTAAATGATTTACCTCTATCCAGCGCATAATCAATATAAGCTAAGCCTTCAGATAACTCACCGCCACCTCCTGTGCCTAGAACCGTGCATCCTAATAGTATGTCTTCTATGTCTTGGCGGGTGAGTTCTCTATGCATTATTGAAATGTTGGTGTTATTCC
>DDLV01000104.1 GCA_002340325.1 Glaciecola sp. UBA2563
CTCGGCAGGAGGTATTGCAGTAATGAACGCTGCCATACAAGCCGCAAAACCCGCAGCGGCAAAAGCTGCCCATATGACACGACGCGCTCTGGCGTAACCATAGACTTCTGTCAGAATATCGCCAAGGACATAGGAAAGTGGGAAAAACAGAATGCCAGCGCCAAAGGTAAACCCGGCGACGGTTGCTACTTTACCTGCACCGATGATATTGGAACACACAACAATGACACAGGTAGCTGCCATGATAAAATCGTAATATTTAAAACGATAACGGTGCAAATCGTCTGCGTTTTCAATAGTCTGTATGTTAGCTTTGGGGTTCATTAAATACGTACAGTAGAGGGTCAAGCAATCAAAATTACAAACTGCTTGAGTAGAGTTCGAGGTGTGTTATTTAAGATATAGCTTGAAGATGCGATTTAGTCAAAACGCACTTGGCTGGTATTTACCATTCAGCGACAAATCACGCGACAGAAAACACGCCCTATTTTCGTTGTTTTTTCTGCAAGTTGTATGTTTCGAGCGCTTTATTCATTACTTCTAGCTGTTTTAATAAACTCGGATTCTCACTAACGAGTTTTTCCACATATTCAAGTGCTTCTTCCTGTTCTCTTTGAATTAAGAACTCCACGTCTTTCATGCTAGGTGGTTGCCGAATGACACCTCTAGCAAGGTCATATGAAGGCGTTCTCAGCATCGCTTCTTGTGAGAGATGCGCGTAGGTGGTTAAGTAATATTGAGGGTAGCATGCTGTGCGTTTAATCCTGGAACCCACTCTCGTTTCCAATCGACAGTACATTTTAAATTTGTTTTCATTGGCGATTGAGTTGTACAAGTCATAAAAATCGAGTTCAGCGGCTTCTACTTGTCGTCTGTAAAAACTTATGGGTTTTTTGCTCTCTATTTCAATCGTTTCAATATCTTCTAGTTCGTCTCTTAATTCCGCAGGTGTTTTTACATCATCAATGATTTGGGTGGGTTGAACAGTGCTTTCACTTTCTTCGATATTTTGAGCATACGTACTACTTGCAAGCACGCTGATAAGAAAACCACCGCAAAGGGTGAAAACAACGGTAATGAATTTCATAGTGTCAACCTCTCATCTGAATCATTCTGTATATGGAGATTATCAATAATTGTATTAAGGTTTATATATTAGTCTCTCACAATTTCGCAATAAAATATCGAAGTGCTTAAACAACACCGTACACTGAATGCGAAACGTTTGAATAATATTCCCACTTGATAAGGTCTATGTAAACAAGTCTTGCGAATTGGGAAAACTATGCGCTTTTATATATTGTTTGTGCTTCTAGCGTTGAATATTGATGTCATTGCGGATGAAAAATCACAAGTGCTTGTGTCATCGAAAAGTCCACCCCTACTGGTAGAGTTGTATTCATCACAAGGCTGCAGCAGCTGCCCTCCCGCACAACAATGGGTTAATAGTTTTATGAATACCGAAACCTTGTGGGAAGACGTTATACCTATGGTTTTCCATGTGGACTATTGGGACTACCTTGGTTGGCGAGATCCATTTGCGTCATCGAAATATTCTCAGCGTCAAAGGCAACATTACCATCTTGGAAACATTAATTCTGTCTATACGCCTGGTTTTGTGGTGGATGGACGCGAATGGACAGGATGGTTTGCCGGGCAACCGATCACTGAGAAAAAACACCGTGTAGACCAATCAACCTCGGTATTAAAAGCGACCGCTAGCAAGCGTGGTATTTCGGTACAATACTTTGACGAACAAGACGACGTCTTACATGCTGATATCATCAATATAGCTGTATTGGGCTTTGGCGCACAGACACCAGTAAAAAGAGGGGAAAATGCGAATAGAGTGTTAGTTGAAGACTTCATCGTTCTAGGATTTGAGTCATTTGACTATAAAGCGGGAAAAACCTTTAGTTGGCCAAAGTTGCTAGCACATACTGAAGTTAATGCTGTCGTGGTTTGGATGAGCGATAAAAATCAACTAACCCCCAAGCATGCAGTCGCAGGTTTTCTCAACGATGGACTACTTGACAATTAGGGGCTGTTTATCTTTCATATTATGCAACACTGGCGACTGAATGTTTCACCAACAAGGAAAGAGGAGTGTGGTTTGGTAACTTCAAATGAGCGACAAATGACGAAGTGGGTGAAACATTCAGGCCCGGCCCGAAGGGTCAAAGCCCAATCTTCCACACTCTTTGTTCTGAATACCTCATTTAGAATGACTAAATCACGGTATTCACGCCTCTTTTTGTGAAAGATTGGACCTTCGATGATGCAAAATATGAAAGATAAACAGCCCCTAATAGTTACTTAAATGACGTAGCAATATTCACAGTAGGTTGACAGCCGTACACTACTTTGCTTTCATTTATCCTAGGTAGATGAATGACAAATATCTTGAGAATCGATGCATCCAAAAGTAATCCTCGCTATCCTATTGTTTATTATTTCTATCATTCATGTCGTGGTTGGCATTATCATGTCCAATGACGGTGATCCATCGAATTGGTTGTTCCTACTTGCGGGCTGTGTGTTTTTGGTAGGCGGTGTAATATGTTTTGTACAAGCACGCAGAGACCAAAAAGCGCAGTCTGGTAACTGATTTTCAAATATGATAACTTGCCCTTTGTGTTTAGCAGATAAATCGAGGAGGTGATCATATGTCGAGTGTTTTGAAATTTAGTGAATCAGCTATGGGTGAGGTACAGTTAAACTAACCCTTTTTTTGAACTCACTCTGGCTGGCTGATTTGCGAGCCAAGACACGGAAAGCCGCCTTATTTTGACAAGTAACTATGTCAATTATCGCGGCTTTTTTTAATTCCCCCATGAGGAGGGAATAGAGATGATCTCGCCTCTGATTGCTGGCATTGACGTGAATTTTGCGTCACACCGAACACAAGAAAAATAATCAATACGATCATAGGCATGAGCTGTTGAAGAAACTGTTTTTATATGGATTAAGCTGGAGCGCAGACGTTAGGCTCGACTGTTAGTCACTTTGAATATGCCAAACCAAAACGCTAACTCAAATAAAGCACCTAGCGTGATGATCAATACGGTGCCGGTAGAGAATCCGATTGAATAAAACAAAATAGCGATAGCGAGTAGTGCCACCAAAATCACAAAGCGCAATAGATTTGTCATGAGTTTTCCTCCCTGATGCGAACAAACACCATTTTAACTCCGCAAATGCACTATAACACGGTAGTAACGGGTTGCAAAAACTTGTGGTATTCTCGTCTATAAAGATGCAGTTGTATTAGGTCTAGTATCCAATGCCTCTGGAACATAAGAAAATAATAAGAACAGGTATTCTGCGATGTATAAACCTTCATATTCACTCTATTGTGCGATCGTCGTCTCATTAGGCGGTTTTGTTTTTGGGTTTGATGCTTCTGTTATTTCGGGTGTCGTTGGCTTCGTCAGTACGGAATTTAACTTAAATCCAATCCAAGCGGGGTTTGTTGTGGCTGCCCCAACGTTGTCTGGGGTTTTGGGAACTATGGTTATCGGACCGATGAGTGATGTTCTTGGCCGAAAAAAAGTACTGCTGATCATCGCGTTTCTCTATGTGCTTTCTGCCCTTGCTTCCGCGTTTGCTGTGTCCTATGAAATGCTAGTGATTGCAAGAGCGATTGGTGGTTTTGCATTTACCTCACTCATGATTGCCCCTATGTACATTGGCGAAATTTCACCCGCCGCATCGAGAGGGAAAAGAGTCTCAATCAACCAGCTAAATATCGTTATAGGGTTGTCGGCTGCGTATTTCACCAATTATTTTATTCTGGATCTAAGCACATCGGGCGCTGAATGGGTAGCCGCTATCGGTCTGGAGGCACACACCTGGCGTTGGATGTTAGGCTTAGAAATACTGCCTGCGTTAATTTTCTTTTTAGCACTGTTCACAATCCCTGATACACCGCGCTGGCTGGTCAATCAAGGCAGAGAAGACGAAGCAAATGGTATCGTTAGAAAGCTGTTACCGCCAGAAGAGGCCGAAAATGAGTTAACAACTATTCGCAACAGTTCCGCAAGTGAGCAAGAATCCGTATGGGAACGATTGGGAGACATCTTCGGTCCGAAAATGCGATTAGCGCTGATTGTCGGGATTATAGTGGCCGTTACCCAACAAATAACGGGTATAAATGCCATATTCTTTTATGCGCCGACTATCTTTGAGCAGAGCGGGATTGGCACGAATGCCGCATTCGCCCAGGCAGTTTTGGTAGGTGTTATTAATGTCATATTTACGTTTGTTGCCATGGCATTAATCGATCGTTGGGGACGTAAACCACTGCTTATTGTTGGTTTATCTGGCATCATTTTTAGCATGGCGTTGTGTACTTACGGTTTTGCAAAAGCTACCTACACCATTTCAAACGAGAGCTTTACACAAATCCAAGCGGAGGAGGATATTGAAGACAAATTCGATACCGAATTACTCCGGCCGCTGATTGGCGTTACGTTTGATAACGACGTTGACTTTAAAAATACACTTAGAGATACAATCGGTAAAGAAGCGGCGAGGGATAATGAAAGTCTCCTAATAAAATCAAGTATTTCGATGAATGCCATATTAATCCTTATGGGTATTTTAGGATTTGTTGCATCATTTGCGATTTCATTAGGGCCTGTAATGTGGGTACTGTTTTCAGAAATCTTCCCCAATCAGCTTCGAGGTGTTGCAATATCGTTTGTCGGGCTTATCAATAGCGGGGTCAGCTTTGGCGTACAATTAGTATTTCCAATTGAACTTGCCACGCTTGGCGCTGCGCTCACATTTGCGAGTTATGGGGTATTTGCTGTCATTGGATTAGTGCTTATCGTCTGGCTATTACCGGAAACAAAAGGGAAATCGCTTGAACAACTTGAGCAGATCTTCGCTAAACCTCAGTAGCGTATTTATGTTTCGCTAGAAAAGCAGAGGACTGATTGGGGATAGATACTGATTTTATGTCATACAGAGCCAACTTCACATATGATGAATTAACTCATCAATAAAGATGTAATAGGAAGATGTTTTATGATAGCAACTATTACAATTGAAGATTAGCTCGTTGAACAAGCCGAATAGTTTCGCCCACCAAATAGTAACAAGGCAAGTGTCATCCGAAAAGCAATGGAAACTATTGTGAGAATACACGCGGCAAAACGTTTTGCGGCATTAGGTGGCTCTAATCCAGATTTGGAAGATACAGAAAGACGAAAATAGTTAAATCGTGGTTTTGTTTGATGCCTCAGTCTAGATAGCCCTTTAAAAATCTACTAGCAGTTTAGCTCTTTCCTGCAAAAGCAATATTAATAGGACATTCTGAGCGGTCTTTTTTGAGTACACTTAAATAGAACCACAACCTTCTGTTGTTAAATGACTCTCTGCGATGTTGAAAAAAAGATTAACGCCGCTTTAGAACCGTTAGTACGGAAGCATTTTTCTGACACGAAACCCCCATGACTTTTCTAATGAACTACGAAGTTGGTGAGCTAATTCATAACTTGCAATTTGTAGCTTTTCTTTTTCAACTTCTTCCTTCGTTAGTAAATCTCCGACTCTTTTCATAGCACGCTCAACCCCACGATTCTCAACCATACAGAGTTCGCCCCAGTAGAGTTCCCAGAATCGTTTTTCGGCATTCGTCCTACTGGTGGTTTCGGTTGAAGTAGCGAGACAAACTACAATTTGACAAGCCTCAGTGTATAGAGCCAATTGCCGTTCAAGGTGCGGCTTTTGAGCTTCAATTCTTCTGGTCCGGGCATCCTTAATAATGGAATATAAAAATGGAAACATGAATGCCCCGAACCCTCCAATGAGAGGGACCCATTTGATCAATAATTCGTACGCTTCGTTAGGTGTCATAGTATTTCTAACAACTTAATAGTGAATGAATGGGTCATTTTTTTACCAACAATCGTATCAATTTTGTAATTCACATATTAGCATCAAATTAGCTAAATCATTGACCGTCGTCTTTTTTTAGAAAGATTGCTTAAGTGGTCTGAGGTGATAAATAATCCAAATGGGTCATTTTCTTGAATATTTGAGGAAACCTCGAAGTGATATTTAGAAATTAGTAAATACGAGGAATACGTTTACGAAAATTGTTAGCACAATATCATTTACAAAACCGAGCGTTTAAAACAAACGGCTGTTCACCTCTTTTATCGGTTCATTTTGAGTGTACCTCTGGCGTTTTTGCGCGTCGTACTAAGTAGTAATTGTATTCTTTGTGTATGCGGCAAACCCAATGAGCGAAATTATTTTGTTGCTACAACCTAAATTGATTCCGTAAACCAAGGCCGATTAAAAAGATTAACACGACAGAGACTAGGCTTTGAAATCCCATAATTAGAGATAGACCTGTAATAAGATCCAACGAATATTCTGTAAATACTTCGTCTCTTAGGGGCTTGCCGATGGGTACAAAGGGCAGACTGTTAATTGCTGCAAGTTGAAACATGTCCCAATAACTACGCAATGTTAAACACCATTTCACGGCAAAGTAACTATAAATGCCTGCAAATAATAACCACGTTGTAATAAGAGCAAATAAAGGTCGCAGTACCGACCTTCCATAGTTTGAAAAAAACGAATAGCACATGTCTAATACATTTTTAAAAAATGAGTGTTCGTGTACCCAGCGCGTAGCTTTGCTTTCTAGCGCATTAAACTCAAGCGCTTCTTCATGATGTTTGAATTGCTCAGCAATTTCTTTTAGCCGCCGTAGCTTAGCTTGTGCGTAAACATCATTTGTATTGTGATGCCAAAATCCCTGCCAGCCTGCCCTGTCACGTTTTAAATTTATTTTCAGTTCTGTCATATCAACATGATGTGAAATCTTGGTGCTGCGTAAGTCTGGAATACAGTTAAATGTTAAATGATTAAGCAATAACGGCCCTGCTATGGTAGCTTTGCGCAAACTAAAGTCTGATAGATATAATGAGTGCGGCGCAGCACTCTTTTCATGAGCTGAAAATTCAAAGTCTAGAGATTTTGCTGTTATACCGCTCAGATCCAACTTGCCAGTGCCAAAAGTTGAAACGTTAAATGCTGTTGCACCGCCGAAGGTTGCGTCACGGAAAGAGACGTCGCCGTCCCCGAAGATTGCACGATTAAAAAAGACGTAGCCGTCCCCGAAGGATGCGCCATAAAAAAAGACGTAGCTGTCCCCGAAGGATGCACGATTAAAATTGACGTCGCCGTTCCCGAAGGTTGCGTCACGGAAATAGACGTAGCCGTCCCCGAAGATTGCGCCACTAAAATCGACGTCGCCATCCCCGAAGGATGCACGATCAAAATTGACGTAGCCGTCCCCGAAGGATGCACGATAAAAATTGACGTCGCCGTCCCCGAAGGTTGCGCTACTAAAATCGACGTAGCCGTCCCCGAAGATTGCGCCACTAAAATCGACGTCGCCGTTTGGAAAATGATACCCAGCAAATGCGATCTCACTTTCACCCTTACGATGTAGGGCAAAATTTACCTGTTCAAAACTAACATCTGCGTTTGGGTTTTCAGCAACCCACTTGTTCCATTCATCTTTGCCTGCTTTCCATTTTTTAATTGCGGCTTCGCCCTTTAATATAACCTTGTCGTTTTTTGGTGTATCCATGCTGTCATCAATTGGTATATTTATCCTCCAGTGTTTCAGCTTTCACGGTGAATGCAAACGACAGGGAATTTTGTTCAGCACTGTTAGAAATAGGAGTTTTGCGCCCATCCCCTCGAAATCGGCATCAGTGGGGCACTTGCGGATAGGGGCGAAATGCCCCGTTAAAGTTAGTTCGTTTAGAGTACACCTTTACTGAACCTCGCACTTTTCCACTGATTTTTGCTAATATCAGCCTGTTCACAACCAATCGACAAGGACCTCTTTTGTGCGCATTCATGCATTTTTCTTAGGGTTGCTTTTCATTTCTCATCCAATCTTCGCTGAGACTCTTTCGTCTGAGGAAGATGAAAAAACTGCCGTGAAAGGTTACCCCGTCACCATGACATTCGGCAGTGATTACAATGAATTTGACGCAAAAGTCGTTGAAGCCATGCTTAACGACGCATGCAAGCCTTTAACGGTGAAATGGGAGCCTCGATTTGAAAATGGGATCCTAATTGAAGCCAATGGTGAAAAAACTGGCGCAACACAGAGAAGTTATGCTGCAGTTCTTGCTGAAACCATTTGTTTAATTGATGATGACAAGGATGCGATTACCCGTCCTTAAAATTTGGCCTGCTTCGTGTCTGGGGTTTTGGGAACATATCGACCGATGCATTCTTCGAATCGCCTCTTTTCTTAAGAACTTTTTGTGGACTGTTTTTTATGTCGGGGACCGTTGGACATATTATCTGCTCCTTTATACGAAGGCCATTTCTATTCACTTCTGGCTGATAGAAACATCCATCAGGTGTTTTGTTTTTGAGTTCGCTGTTATGTGTCTTTGTCGTAGAGCAAGCAGTTACAAAAAATAAAACGTGCGAAAGCATGAACGCCATAAGGGGACGTTGATTTTTCTTTATTTTTGTCATCGCATCTACATTAATTTTTCAGGTGCTCATGAGTCTATTATTAATAGCCTCTCTAGAGGGTGAGAGAATTAAAAGCTTGAGAATAAAACGCTAAATTAGCGGTTTTAAGACTGGTTCACTTTGAGTGTACTTAAATTAAACCAGTCAATTAATACCGTAACACCACTGACTAAAACTAATTAGAGTACCGGTTCACCAAAAGGACTCAAAACGAACCGCTTTTTTAGTGATTTTGACCCTCGATAAGTCTTTGAAATACTATAATAGTGTCAGTTGATTTAAAGACAGCAATCCGAAAAAAAGCTCCTGCTCGATTCATCAACAATTATGTCAATGAATTATCGCCTTTGTTTTATTTGAAATCTCGACACACTGCATGTTTCTACCTACAAACTAATAAAAAGAGAATCCAATACCTTAGCGCCATCTTTCGGACCGCCGCCATAATGCCAATCGCTTGGTTCTTCGGACAACTCTCGATACATGCCTTCACCGGTAATATCCCAAGTTGAGATAAAGATATGTGTATCGTCCCAACCATCTATGCCTAAATCGTCTGCGCGATAGGTGAAAGCAATGGTTTTCGCTGTTTTATCAACGCTAACGGAAGGCGCGACCCCTAGTCGGTTGCCTTGCTTGCTAGAAGACGCATTTTCTGAGGTAAACGTTGTGTTACCCCAGCCGTAAATAACGTGGCCGATATCCCATAATCTTTCATTTGGCATTGTGCTATTGATCAATGGAAGTTCCGCTATGCCAGCACTGCTCTCGGTGTCGAAGAATATACTAAAGGCAACATTGTCAAAGCCGTTTGGCGGGATCCAGTCATCGGTTAATTCACGCATGCTAAAAGTGAGCCTTAATACATCGCCACCTTTTTCGACTGTCAGGCCAGTGATATCCTGTTGTCCTATACTCTGTTCATGTCTTGGAGGCGTATACGATCCAGTTGGGCCGACATCATCGGCTGAAGGGTCTTCGAAGATAGTGGTTGATTCAGGTTTATCGACAACAGTTGTGAACATAAGTGTATCACTGGCTCGACCAACTGTTGGGTCATACGCCTCTATTGACACCTTTTCGGTACCTAAATTATTGACGTTGTAATTGTATTCCCAGTTTCCGTCGGCGTCAGATTGTATAGGTACTGCTTTGCTAACTTTTGCGTTTTTTACCAGCTTAATCGTTTTGTTTGGTTCGCTTGTTGTGCCTGTTATCAATATATCTTGCGTAACGGGGCTATAGGGTGATTTTGTTGTGATGGTTGGGCTGCCTGACTCGAACTCTGCAGAACCTGTATTTGTTTCTATGTCAGTTTCGATGATTTCCATTATCTGAATGGCTCTTCCCGCCATCTCGGTAGTTAAATCTCCATTTGTACTTAGTTTCTTCTCTGCAACATCACCAAACAAAGCAACAAGTTTTGCGGCTTGTGAATGCACGTTTATTTTATTGACTAAGATGGGATAGCGAGACGTGTTAAATAAAACGAGTACTTTTTTGCCTTCATACTCTCTTGTATAGGCCAGAACACCGGCTCCGCGTTTTTCGGACGCGACGATATTAACATCGCCACGAGTGAATACTTTGTTACTCGTTCGCAAATTAGCAAGGGTACTAATATGCTTGTAAAGCTCACTTTCAGTGTTAAACATATCGGTATCTTGACCATATCCACCTTTAAACATCGCTTGCCGTGACTGTGTCATCGCCTGTTCACTACCTTGATAGATAGTGGGAATTCCAGGTAAGGTCATAATTGCAGCAAGCGCCTGTTTAAAGCCTGCAACATCTCCACTTGCTAAAAACCGCTCCATATCATGATTGTCAATAAAGGTGGGTAACAAATAAGGGTCTCTGTACACGTCCATATGTTGTTGAATTCGATAGGCCAAATGGTCGGTTGGCAGGCCTTGGCCAAATACTGTTTTCAATTCAAAATGGAGTGGAAAAGAAATAATCGAATTCAGAATTGGCTTGTCTGCGGTACCCATATAACTTGCTACACGCTTTTCTGCATCGTTTTCATATGCTTTGGAGGTGTCAAAGACTTCACCGAAGGCAATAAAATTGTCTCTCCCTGTTTTTTCAGCGGTTGCTAAAATCCCATCCTCATCATTCATGAAATGATCAAAAAATTCATGTTCTACATAACGAACGGTGTCAATCCTAAATGCATCTATCCCCGCTTTTTCAATCCAGTCACCATATATCTCCTTAAACTTATCTATGACTACAGGGTTGGTTGTATTGATATCTGCTAGTGTTGCAAGTTGATAGGTAAATTGATGGTCGAGATTGCGATAATCGGTAATTGAAGGTGTCCAGTTGTAGATATCAGCTTTTACATGGTCAGGATTGTTTCTATTAATCAAGTCAAAGGGTGATTGCGTAGGACGTTGCTGCAGCGCATCTTCAGATTCTAAAAAGAAGAAGTTTTCTGCTGTATTTTCTGGGTTGTAGCCGGCTGTTCCTCCCTGATAGTTAAAAAAGTTTCCAGTGTGATTTACCACAATATCTTTTATGAGATACATGCCTCTGCGATGCAGCTGATCCGACAAACGCTGGTACGTTTCTAAATCTCCCTTATGAGCGTCTACTTCACTGAAATTTGTTGCCCAGTAACCGTGATAGCCGCCGTATTCAGTAAAATCACTCCACCATTGATTGGCAACGATAGGCGTGGTCCACACGGCGGTCATGCCTAGACCTTGCAGATAATCCAGCTGGTCAATAACACCCTGAATATCACCACCACTATAACGATTTGACAGGGCGGGGTTGTATTCGTTAATACCTTGATCGTTATTTGATGGATTGCCATCATTAAATCTATCCGTCATCAGAAAATAGATAACTTGGTCTCGCCAATCAGGTGACGTTACATGTAATAGCAACTCATCTTCTTCAACCTCATCGATTTGCTCTTCTGGCGCATCAACACAACTTATTAAAAGCAAGCTGAGGCATACAATCAAATTTGTATGACTCGTTGTTTTAGCGCGTTTTCTCGTGGGATTCATCAAACTGTCCTTTCGACAACGTCATAAATTAACGGATTATTAACACCCTAATATAGATAGTTGCGAATGCGTCTGTCTACGATGATTCGCCTGAATACGTATGTAGCTTTCTTTGATGGTCCAAGGCATTGAAGTGTTAATGAGAATTTGGTTATATGTAAATGAGGTTTTACAATAAACGGCACTCATCGGACAATGGGAAGCATAATGAAGCAATGGTTTTTGTTAACACTTACGTTTTTTTTAGGATTTCACGTTAAGGCAATTGCAATGAACGTTTCAGTAGGTGAGTTACACATCATTGATGATTTCTCCTCTAAATATATCGAAACCCGCCCTATCAGAGTGTGGTTGCCTGACGGGTACAGCGACACATCAGAATACTCAGTGGTGTTTATGCATGACGGACAAATGCTTTTTGATCCTACCGCAACATGGAATGGGCAAGCATGGGATGTAGATGATGTTGCGCAGTCACTTATAGATGAACAAAAAGTCAAACCGTTTATCGTAGTCGGTATTGATAATATTGCAGAAAAGAGACACGCAGAATATTTTCCGCAAAAACCCTTTGAAGCAATGTCCGAAGAGGAAATAGCCGAAGCTTATGCTTTAAAAAGGGGACCAAATCAATTGCTCTTTGGCGGACATCAAGTCCAAAGCGATAACTATCTCAAATTCATCGTTGAAGAATTAAAACCTTATATTGAAGAAAATTATGCAGTGAGCAAAGACCATAAAGAGCATTTTATTATGGGCTCTAGTATGGGAGGCTTAATATCGTGGTACATGGTGAACGAGTATCCAGACGAATTTGGCGGTGCAGCTTGTCTATCAACTCACTGGCTTGGTGCTTTTGATCCTGAAGACCAAAAAATGTTTACGCAATTTTATGGATATTTGGAAGAAAACCTCCTTGTTCCTCAACAATTCTTGCTTTACTTTGACCACGGCGATCAAACGCTAGATCAATATTATCCACCGTATCAAGAGAAAATAAACGCGCTATTGGAAGCAAAGGGTTATGTTTTACCAGCTACAAAAGTGCTGAGTTTTCCCGGCACCGATCATAGTGAAAATGCATGGAGCGATAGATTACATATTCCTTTTGAATTTCTATTAGGTGCAATATCAACAAAATAAAGAAAGATCGTATGCTCGTATAATTTGATGGGTGAAGTGGCTAAAACACGTTACAAACATGCGTATACGAAAGTCTAAAATACTCGCAAGAAAACGTAGTAAATTGTTAAATTTGTTAATTATTCCCTCTCATCCCAGTCACTGTTTTCGTGATTATGCACCATTTTTAAGCCTGTCATACGATAAATTATGCATAAAAATTTACTGGTACAACCAATTTCGTCAACGGCAAAAAATTTAAATAAATTATTTAAATTCAATAGCTTAAATTAAGATTTTTCTACCCACTCACTGTCTAAATGTTAAATTTATGTTTACAAAATACCATGAATACGTATGCACAGCATTGTCCAGGCAATGCTCTAACCGGTATGATCCAAAAATGTTAAAAAGAGTGCAGGTGCCGCTTCAAATACGAATCGGAAGAAGCTCCTCAATTGATGGAAACTAAAACGGGAAAACACAATGTCACATTTCAAGAAAAGCGTTTTGGCCTTATCGGTTACCACTGCGTTAAGCGGTGTGAGTATCAGCGCACTAGCGCAGGAAACTGATCAAAGTGCTGAACAAGAAACGGAAGTCATTCAGGTCACAGGTATTCGTGGAGCACTTCAACGCGCTCAAGCGATAAAAATGGATGAAACTTCAATCGTTCAAGCAATTTCGGCAGAAGATATCGGTAAGTTGCCTGACACGTCAGTTGCAGAATCACTGGCACGTTTACCAGGCCTAGCCGGTGAACGTCGAAATGGACGAACCAGCGGCTTGTCGGTTCGAGGCTTCAACGAAAACTACGTCGCTGCATCTCTCAACGGCAGAGAATTGCTTGGTATGGGTGACAACCGTGGAGTTGAATTTGACCTTTACCCTTCAGAAATTGTTTCTAACATTCTTGTCTACAAAACGTCAGAAGCAGGTCTTTTGGCACAAGGCATTGGCGGTACAATTGATCTTCAAACTATCAAGCCTCTCTCTGCCGACAGCACCTTTACCATCAACGGCAACATCGAAAGAAATGCTGAAGACGCGGGCAACCCTGACTACGATAACGAAGGACACAGAATTTCACTTAACTTTGTAGACCAATTTGCAGATGACAAGTTGGGTCTAGCTTTGACCATAGCGTCAATGGAATCTCCTCGACAGGAAAGGCAATTCCGTGCATGGGGTGATGGTAACTGGGCGCAAGACGGTGATGGTAACTTTATCTTAGGTGGACACGATTCCTTCACACGTTCAGCAGAGTTAAAACGTGATTCTGTTGCAGCTGTTGTTCAATACGCACCTAGTGATGACTTGATGATTCAACTGGATGCTTTGTACATCGATTTCGAAGAAAATGATGCGCGTCGCGGTTTGGAAGAAGGTTTAGCATGGGGTGGTCCGACGACTACCGTGGCTGTTGATAATGGGTTCGTTACTGAAGCATACACAGACGGTTTCTTCTCAGTCATCAGAAATGATTTGAGAAGCCAAGAATCAGAGCTAACCACTATAGCCCTTAATGTAGAATATACGATCAACGACACGTGGACGGGTATTTTTGATTATTCAACGGGTGAAGTTGATAAGACAATTACAGATATCGAGAGTTATTCAGGAACAGGCCGTGCTGGTGTCGATGGGCGTCCATTACCCGCTCGCTCTTGGACAATGAACGGCGGTCTACCTACATTTGGTCCGCACCCAGATGCTGCTGCATTCCCTGCAGTTAACCTAACTGACCCATCAATCATTTCACTTGCGGGTCCACAGCCATGGGGTGCATCATTAGCGCCAGTGCCGTTCCTACAAGGAAATCCAGACTTCGGTCCTGAAACAGGACAAGACGGATTCGTTAACCAGCCAATATTTGATGAAGAACTTGATACCCTAAGACTAGAGCTTGAAGGCTATGTCGAATGGGGGATCTTTACCCAGTTAAACGTCGGTGTTAATTACTCAGACCGCACCAAGTCAAAAGTTAACGGCGGTGCTTATTTGACTTCACCTGTATGGCCAGATGCAGACCCCATTCCTAATATCTTGGGTGTAGCTGATCTCAGTTGGTTGGGATTAGAAGGCGTGTTGGCATACGACAGCTTGGCGCTATTTAACAGCGGTTACTATACATCTACTGATGCTGCTGACTTGGAAACTGGAAGACTTGCAGACACGTATACTGTAGATGAAGAAATATTAACAGTGTTTGCCAAGTTAGAAATCGACACCGAAATCGGCGACGTATTTGTCAAAGGTAACATTGGTCTTCAGTTTGTAGACTCAGACCAGCAAGCGACTGGGTTCAGCACTACTATCGATGAAAGCTTATTTGTGAATGCGGTGCCTATTAGCGATGGAACAGATTACTCTGACTTGCTACCCTCTTTGAACTTAGCGTTTGAAGTCGCTGAAAATGAGTTTGTGCGTTTGGGCGCTTCTAAGATTCAAAGCCGTCCAAGAATGGATGACATGCGTCCTAACAATAACGCATCGTTTAATTTTGCATCTGGGACCTCACAGTTCTTGTGGTCAGGTAGCACGGGTAATGCACGTCTAAAACCACTAGAAGCTAACCAGTTTGATATTTCCTATGAGAACTACTTCTCGCCTGATGGCTACTTTGCAATCAGCTGGTTCTACAAAGACCTGACTAACTGGCATGGTGATGGAAATACATTAACTGATTTCTCTGACCTTTACATCCCAGGATACCACGGTATCAGAGATGCAGATGGCAACCTTTTACCGTTAACTGAACCAGAGCAGTTCCTCGGCGAAGTTTCTTTCAGAGAAGACGGTGCAAAAGGTTCGGTTGAAGGATGGGAAGTTCAAGCGAGCATAGCATTCGGTGAATTCGTAGATGCGCTAGACGGTTTTGGTATGTTCGCCAGTGCGACATTCCTTGACGGTGAGCTAGAATTCCAAGACGGCGGTAGAGGGTTTGTACCTGGTTTGTCAGATGAGACCTACTCATTGACGCTTTACTACGAAAAAGCAGGATGGGAATTCCGTGTTGCTGGTACTAAGCGTGATGAATTCTCAACCGAAACTCGCGGTTTGAGTCTAGCGCTTGCAGAAACGCGCGGAGCAGGTTCAACCTTGGTGGATGCTCAAATCGGTTATGACTTTAGCGAGTCTGATATTGAGTGGCTGCAAGGCTTGAGAGTGACACTACAGGGTCAAAACCTGACAGACGAAGATGATGTCACGTTTGCTAACGGCGACCCGCGTCAAATCGTAACGTTCTCAACCTTTGGCGCTAACTACTTGTTAGGATTTAATTACTCTTTCTAACATGTAATAGTGGCTAAATATCGACTCAGTCTTGACGGAATCGGTATTTAGACGTAAAAACGTAAAGTCCCAATCGAGTTTGTATTGGGACTTTTTTATATAAGCGATATGGGTATTCTATGAACGAATCTATCAAAAAAGTGGTTGTTGTCGGTGGTGGAACTGCTGGTTGGTTGTCGGCGGCTTTGCTCAAAAAAGTCATGGGCCAATCGATCGAGCTTGAGTTGGTAGAGTCAGAGGCAATAGGTACTGTTGGCGTCGGCGAAGCAACAATCCCCCCAATTAGAATGCTCAACAATGTATTGGGATTGAATGAAGCCGAGTTTATTCGTGAAACTAAAGCGACAATAAAGCTTGCGATAAAATTTGAAAACTGGCGAGTCAATGGTGGAGGCTATCTACATACCTTCGGTTCCCCAGGTAGAAGCTATGCATTTTGCCATTTCCATCATTTTTTAAATCGCGCACGCAAGGAGTTAGCCGAAACATCCACTATCTGGGATTACGACTTAAATTACTTGAGTGCTATGGAAGGTCGCTTTGCCAAAATGGATGTCAAAGATCCAATTTTAGATATGCCGTTTGCTTACCATTTTGATGCGTCCTTGTATGCTAAATTTCTGCGCAAGATAGCTGAGCAATCCGGCGCTACAAGAACCGAAGGAATGATTGCAGATGTTACACAAGATCCCATGACAGGATTTATCAAAAGTGTGCATTTAAAGGATGGTAAAGAAATAAAGGGGGACTTATTTATTGACTGCTCGGGATTTAGAGGTTTACTCATTCAACAAAAGCTCGGTGCAGGTTACGATGATTGGAGTCATTGGTTGCCGTGTGATAGAGCGATAGCGATCCCATCAAATCGTTTTGAAAAAACACTTCCTTACACGCGTTCCATCGCGCATAAAGCTGGATGGCAGTGGCGCATTCCTTTGCAGCATCGAAATGGTAATGGCCATGTATATTGCAGTAATTACATTTCTGATGATGAAGCTTTGCACACTTTAAAAAATAATTTGGAAACTGAGGCCGTCGGAGAACCTAATTTTATTCGTTTTAAAACAGGACGCAGGCGTAAACAGTGGCATAAGAATGTTATCGCCGTCGGACTGTCTAGTGGATTCCTTGAGCCATTGGAATCAACCAGTATTCATTTGATCCAGTCTGCGGTCGTAAGGCTGCTGCATTTATTTCCTCATGATGGTATTAATGAAAGCATCGTTGCCGAATACAATGCGCAATCCAAATTAGAATTTGAACAAATTCGCGATTTCATCATCCTTCATTACCATGTAAATGAGCGGGATGACAGTCAGTTTTGGCGTGATGTTAGGAATATGGAAGTCCCCGAGCGCCTAAAACATAAAATTGCGTTATTCCGCCAAAATGGACGGCTCATCAACGAACACAACGATTTGTTTTTGGATGCTTCATGGCTTCAAGTTATGCAGGGACAGGGCGTAACACCAGAAGATTATCACCCAATGGCAAAAGGTGTATCTGAGCAAAATTTGCTAGAAATGCTAAAAACCATTCGAAAAATCAAACAAGATCCAGTGTCCAAACTGCCAACCCACGATGAGTTTCTTGAGAAGGTGTGTGGATAAGCCTTTGGACATTGTAATTGCAGGCGGCGGCACCGCAGGTTGGTTAGCCGCAAATCTATTGGTTAAGTTGTGCCCAGCAGAACGGGTTAACGTCACATTAGTAGAATCTCCCGACATTGGCATCATTGGTGTTGGTGAGGGCTCAACACCCACGTTAAAACGATTCTTTGAACTCATTGAAGTATCAGAAAGCGAGTGGATGCCCAAATGCAATGCAACCTACAAGGTAGGCATTCAATTTCATGATTGGAGTCCAAAATCAGGTATCAAAAGTTACCGCCATCCCTTTATTTCACAAACGGATGTGTTTACGCAACGTGCGTTTGAAGTTAACTGCCGAACGCGCCGATTAGGTCTAGATACGCATACGACACCGGAAGACTTCCTAATTAATGGTATTTTAGCAAAACAAAATAAAGGTCCATTGACGCCAGAAACCTTTCCGTTTCAAATCCAGTATGGCTATCATTTTGACAGCGGTTTGCTAGGACAATTTCTGTGCGACCTAGCAAAAGTGAGAGGCGTCAATCATCTACAGAAAAATATCAGCGAAATCAAAACGCATCCAGATGGCAGCATTGCCTCGCTGTTATGTGATGATAACCACGAAATTAAAGGGGATTTCTTTATTGACTGTACAGGCTTTAAGGGCCTGCTTATTCAACAAACCTTAGGTGTCAGTTTCAACAGCTATAAAGAAAACCTGTTTAACGATGCCGCTGTCGTGATGCCAACACCAGTAAATGAAAATATTCCAAGTGAAACAGATGCCACTGCGTTGTCTTGCGGATGGAGCTGGCGAATTCCGTTGCAGAACAGATATGGCAATGGGTATGTATATAGTTCTGATTATTTATCCGAGGATGCTGCTGAAACGGAGTTTCGACAACAAATCGATATGCTGGAGAGTGAGTCTGAATGTAGACATCTCAAAATGAAAGTTGGACAGGTAGAGCGCCATTGGGAGAAAAACTGCCTTGCCTTAGGTCTTTCTCAGGGGTTTATTGAACCTTTAGAAGCAACAGCACTGCACCTTGTACAAATTTGTACTGAAATGTTTATCGATAGACTTATCGAGGGTGACTACAGCAATACTTATCAAGACGAATACAATAAATTTGCGAAGCTGCGGTTCGATAAGGTAAGGGACTATATTGTCGCGCATTATAAACTTAATACACGTGATGACAGCGACTACTGGCGAGACAATAGAAACAATACGCATATCTCAACATCTTTGGCCCAAGTGCTCGATCAATGGTTCAAGTGCGAAGATTTAACCGCCGAAATTAAACGGCAAAATATCAGCATGCACTGGGATACGATCTCTTGGCATTGCTTACTGGCTGGATATGGCGCATATCCGCCAATAGCACCAAATCAACCCGGAAAAGGCGATCACTTCATCGAGCAAAACGTAGCTTCATTTGTCGAACGTTGCGCGCTGAACTTCAATTCTCATAGAGACAATCTTAATAGTCTAACCAACACGCTTTGACATAATCCTAAAGTATAGTAACGTTTACGTTCTCATTGTTTGTTCTAAAGACAAAGGACTGGTTTGATGCGCGCAACAAGACTTGGTGTTATAAGTTTATTCATTTTGTTTTTTTCCACCCTTCTTTCGCCAACTGTGTATGCTCAACAGATGGATGCTCAATTGAATTTGGCTAAACGGAATCTTGTGCAAATCGAAAAGAACCTTTCAAGTTTGAAAGCCGGTGATGTCGCAAGTTACAACCGCATATCAGAAAAACTCACCAAAACAGCCGAATTGATAAAAGCGTCTTCTAGTCAAGCTCACCCTGATTATGCAACAAGCATTGAAAAGTGGAATGCTTATCAACAGCAAATGGTCCAGATCGCTCAAACATGGGGATCGGCAAACCAACAAAATGTGGTTTCATCTACATCTGAAGAGCAAACAGGGGCGCAATCAAGCCAGCCTCAATCAGCAGGCACTAGGTTAGTGGATGCAGATGCAATTTTGAGTAAATATCAGCGCCAAAACCGCCCTAAACTTGCGCAATATCCCAGCCCTGAAGACGCCAGAAAATGGGCGGAAGCAACTAAGCTACTGCAAACTACGGAATTAGAAAAAGATCTTAAGTTACTAAATGATCCTAGCGTGAGTAAACAAGACGCCAATAGAGTAAGCAGATGGATAGGCGGGCAGTTTCAAACACAAATTAACGAAGACATTCAAGCTGCTTTTCAGCGCTTTAACGGGTCTGCTTTAACGGCGGTAAATTTATCCAAACAAATTCTAGCTGTCGACGAGAGCGACGACATGAAGGCGTTCAATATGGCGAATGGTGCTATTGGCAGAGAAAATGCCTCGACATTAAATAACGGATTGATCGCAAGTGCAGTTGGTCAAGCACTAGATGAAACGTTTCCGGATTTGGCTAACCCTAATCGACTACAAGAAATTGAATATATTGCGAAGGGTCAATCGCGATTTGACCAGATGTTGGCAGGAGTAGGGGCAACTTCGCAAGCACTTGCAAAGATGCCAAAAAAACAGAGGAAGGTGAACCCAACGTTTCTAAAAGGAATAAAGCAGGAGCTATGGTATAGAGGGAGCACGCTAGCGTATCTTGATGCCAAAGGGAGCATATGGATGTCCAACAAAGATGTCGGGGACATAACAGCAAACGGCACTATATGGGTGGGCAGTAACGACTTGGGATCTATTGAACCAGATGGAAAGGTTTGGTTTCGAGGAAATCATATAGGTACGCTGGAAGAAAATGGAAAAGTCTGGAGAAATGGCACGCAAGTTGGATTGGTTGAGACAGACAGCGGAAAGGTGTGGATTGATGGCAATTCAAACGGCGAGATAGTGCCGTTTGAAGGCGAATGGAAGCGAGCAGCCGTTGTATATTTCTTCCAAGATCTCTTCTCGGAATAAAGATTGGGTGTACTTAAACTGACGTACCAGTTGTTAGTGGACGCAGATTTAATTTGAAAAAACAAAGTGGTGTTTTAACATGTATTTTACAATGTTCAGTTCTCGTCATCTGTATTCAAAAATGCATCGATAAAGATGCACTTACTTAATTAATAAGGCAGGATATGAAAAAGGTTTTACTCTCACTTTTAGTGATTATTGCAATAGTTGTCGGGCTTGCGCTTTATTTTCTAGGCGGGGCTGGCGACTTTATTAAACAACAAATAGAGCAGCAGGGAAGTAAATTTTTGGGTACTAGCGTTACGGTAAGCGCAGTTGACTTGGCACTAACAGAGGGAAGGCTCACTATCTCTAATGTTGATGTACAAAATCCAACAGGCTTTAGTAAAACAAAAGCGCTCGGACTAGGTGGGATAACATTAGACCTTCAGGGTTCAACAAGTGAACCTTACGTCATTCAAGAGGTGACTATATCATCACCCGAGATTTTGTATGAATTGGACGCAAGTGGTAATGGCAATTTATTAGCGCTAAAAGATAACCTTCAGAAAATGTTACCCACAAGTTCAGAGCCACCTCCTCCAACAAGTTCAGAGCCATTGCCATTGGTAATTGTTGAAAATGTAACGGTTGAAAATACAGTATTGAAACTCGATTTCGAAAATCTACCTACGGGCGGAATCGAACTCAGCAACAAACAATACGATATCACGCTGCCAACATTTAATGCCGGTTCTGTTGGTGCGCCAAACGGTATACCCGCCGATCAAGTAGGCGCTGCAATCGCTAACACTATGCTTGACAACATCATCGCACAAGCAAAGGAAGAAGCAAAAAATCGATTGAAAGAAGAAGCGAAAGAAAAACTTCAAGAGGAAGTTGACGCGAAGAAAGACGAATTGAAAGAAAAGGCGAAGGAAAAGTTAAAAGGTCTTTTGGGCTCGGGTTAACCGGCCATATTACTGTTTTTGTAAGGTTATCCCACTACGAGACTCATCAGCATAGTCATCATAACCATAGTCGTTGAGGCTCAAGTAAAGCCTCTCCGGCTTGAATGTATCGCTTGTAGTCATAACCGTACGGTCATGTTGTAATCGAAAATTACCCGCAACTTGTATCTCCGAAACTTGCTCCGGGGTAAGCATAGCGGCAACCGCATTGATCATTGGAAAGTTTTGGCTAACACTTGCACCAAGTGTTTCGAGCATAGTGTGTATGTCTGCTATATCGTCACCTTGTAGTATGTAAGCGCTTGTTTTATTTGAAACATTCACACTGCTTGAGTTAGCGTAATTGGCATTTTCGGATAAAATAAAGCCTTGGGTAGATGTGTCTTGAGAATACATACCAATGCCTACTGATGCCATAATCACCACAAGTACTAATAATAACTTCATACACTCCCCTCTCCTGTTCAATAAGACCTGTCTTACAGATTCAGACTCTACAGAAACCTACTTTCGAAATTCTAAAAGTATACATAAATACTCGTATTGATAAGTATGTGAAAAAATAACCGTATATAACGGCAAGACAGGTAGTGCGGCTTCTTGATAAAGCTATCGAGGTCAACACGTCCTAGTGGGGCTGAAAAACGACGTACCATTCAGTTTCATCTATTGGCGCTACGATTAGATATTGGGTTGTTGGACTATCAACTTCGATGTATTTAGTCGCTTTGAGGTTGGGCAACTGGTTTGATAGTGTGGACGTTATGATGTCATCAAGTTCGATAGTCTGGCGTCCAAAAATAATATCTGGGTGCACTTTGATATCTCCGCTTTTGTCGACAATAAATATATTGCCATTTTTTGTGAGATTCGAGCGCTGAAAAGAGCGTAATACACTGTCAAAAGACGTTGCGACACCTGATAAGCCAGTGCCTGGAACTTGTTGATAATTGACATAAAGATCGACTCGCTTTTTGTTCTTATCATGATAGATACTGATAAGCTGTTCATCGCCAGTAGATACATATTTGAAATACCAAGTATCAATCTTAGGATCGAGGACGCGCAAGAAACCTTCATGATTCCAATATTTATTACTCGATTTATCAGCAAAGGATGCGCTTGTCAGGTTATAAGTATTTACATAAAACCCGAGCTTATCCAATAATGTTTTTTCGCCAGCTTCGGGAAACCCGGATGCCACCCAGGCGTGAATGTGTGAGTCACTAGCGAGACTTTTTGAGATAATGCGCAAAGTTGAAATACGCTGCTCGATTTGTTGAGAAAGCACAGTCAGCTCAAGTGCTTTGATATCATTCGAGCGATAACTTAATTCCTGTATAGATTCGTCATCCGCTTGTGAGTTGATGGCAAGAGAAAGGAATAAGAAAACAAAAAGCGTGGTAAAAAACTTGATTGGATAACTATTCACTTTTAAATCGTCGTATTGATAACATTGAAGGCCTGCAACTAACAAATGATGTAAATCCAAATCTAATCAGAAAGAGCCATTAAATTCACTCTAGTTAAACATTCGCATTAAGGCAAAAAACCATGAAATGAATCAACTAAATGGTTGATCTAGTCTAATGACTCTGGACACATCAACAGCCGCGCTACTCCACCGTTACACTCTTCGCCAGATTCCTTGGCTGGTCAACGTCTGTACCTTTAATGAGTGCGACATAATATGAAAGTAGTTGCAGCGGTATTGTATAGATAATTGGCGCGATGGCGTCCTTACAATTAGGCACGTTAACCACGCGCATCGTCTCGTCAGATTCAAATTGTGACTCTTTATCAGCAAAGACATACATAATGCCGCCTCTCGCTCGGACTTCTTCTACGTTTGAATGTAGTTTTTCCAACAACTCATTGTTAGGAGCAACAACAATCACCGGCATATCGGCATCGATCAAGGCCAATGGCCCGTGTTTTAATTCGCCTGATGCATAGGCTTCGGCGTGGATGTAGGATATTTCTTTTAGCTTGAGTGCGCCTTCCATTGCAATAGGATATTGATCGCCACGGCCTAAAAAGAGGCTGTGATATTTGTCAGCAAACTCTTCTGCGAGATCTTCGATTTCATCAGACAGAGCTAAGGTTTCTTCTAATTTTGTTGGTAGGCTGGAGAGTCCAGCTAGCATACTTGATTTAACATCGCTGGACATTCCCTTCTGCTGTCCAATCGATATCGTCAGCATCAAAAGACTCGCGAGTTGGGTGGTAAATGCTTTGGTAGAGGCAACACCAACTTCTGTACCTGCTTTGGTCATAAATGACATTTCAGATTCACGTACCAACGAAGAGCCATCAACGTTACATATAGCAAGGCTTGACATGTATCCGAGTTCTTTTGCCAATCTCAACGCGGCTAGCGTATCGGCAGTTTCACCTGATTGTGAGATGGTAATAAGTAAACTGTTATCGGGGACAAAAGATTTGCGATAACGAAATTCTGATGCAATCTCTACGTCGCAATGCACACCTGCGTATTGCTCGAGCCAGTATTTTGCTGTAACACCTGCATGGTAGGAGGTGCCGCATGCAATGATTTTGATGTAGTTTGTTTTTTCAAAAATCACATCTGAATTTGGTCCGAACAAGTTATCCGTCAAACCATCTGTAGTTACCCTTTCTTTAAGCGTGTTGCGGATGACATCGGGTTGCTCATAAATCTCTTTAAGCATGTAATGGCGATAAGTACCTTTATCACCTGCGTCGTGTTGTACATTACTCTCTGTCGCTTCTCTTTCGACTTCGTTGCCATCACTATCAATAATTGTAACGGACGTCCGAGTGATTTTTGCTACATCGCCCTCTTGAAGGAAGATAAACCTTCTAGTGACAGGAAATAATGCCATTTGATCTGAGGCTACAAAGTTCTCTCCAATGCCTAGTCCGATGACTAAAGGGGAGCCTGAACGGGCTACTACCATCTCGTTGGGATTCTGTTTATCAATAACGACTGTGCCATATGCGCCTTCAAAGCCTTTTACTGCCGTCAATACTGCTTGTAACAAATCCCCGGTTTCGGCCATATTTGCTGCAATATTGTGGGCAATGGTCTCAGTATCGGTTTCTGAAACAAACTCAAATCCTTTTTGAGTTAATTCAGAGCGTAAGTATTTATGATTTTCAATAATGCCATTGTGGACCACTGCAAATCTGTCGTGTGAATAGTGTGGGTGAGCGTTTACTTCCGTTACACCACCATGTGTTGCCCAGCGTGTGTGTGCTACGCCTGTTGTACCTTTGCCGTTATCCTCATCGATGGCATCAACCAATGCTTGTACTTTGCCTGTACGTTTTACAATAGAAAGATTGTTCTCTCTAATGAGTGCAACGCCGGCAGAATCATATCCTCTGTACTCTAATCTTCTAAGTCCTTCTAACAGAATTTGTACAACATTACGTTCTGCGACTGCGCCAACTATTCCACACATATATCGATTCTCTTCAAAAATTAATCTTTATTTCTTTTAACAGGTCTTTCCCAGTTCGCAATATTGCGCTGTTTGCTTCGCCCGATCGCTAATTCATTATCGTCAACGTTCTTAGTCACTACACTTCCTGCACCAATCGTAACGGAATTGCCAAGTTTTACCGGCGCGACCAAAGCAGAATTCGATCCAACAAAAACGGAGTCGCCAATTGTAGTTTGCGATTTGTTAACACCATCGTAATTGCACGTAATAGTGCCTGCACCGATATTGACCTTCTCACCCACTACTGCATCTCCAATGTAGCTCAAGTGATTTACTTTGCTTTCATTACCGATGCGGGCTTTTTTGGTTTCGACAAAATTGCCTATTTTGGCATTATTTCCCAAAACAGTACCGGGGCGCAATCGCGCGTAAGGTCCTATGATGCACGATTCTCCAATGTTTGCATTTTCTATGTGTGAAAACGCTTGTACCTTTGTTCCTGCCGAAATGTTACAGTTTTTCAATACGCAATTAGGCCCTATAGAAACATCGTCGCTAATATGCACTTCTCCTTCAAAAACAACATTCACATCAATATGCACATCTGTGCCCACACTGAGTTCACCGCGCACATCAATCCGCTTTGGATCTGCCAAGGTCACGCCTTCTAGCATTAGTCCTTCAGCGATTTTTTCTTGTAAAGCTCGTTCTAACGTTGCCAGCTGTAAGCGATTATTGATGCCTTCGACTTCTTTATTCCAAAATGGCTGCGCCGAACCGATTGTTTTCCCTTCTGCGGCAGCCATTGAAATCACGTCCGTCAAATAATATTCGTTTTGTGCATTTTCATTTGATAAATCGCCGAGCCAGCGCCTTAAATCTGCGCCGTTCATTATCATGATGCCGGTATTGATTTCCGTGATTTTACGCTGTTGTTCAGTCGCGTCTTTGTGCTCGACAATTGCAGTGATGTTGCCTTTTTCTCTAATGATTCGACCCATACCGGTAGGGTCATCCATGTTGACTGTAAGAAGCGCCAAAGCGCAGTTTTTCTTGGCCTGTATTAGCGAACGCAGGGTATCGGTGGATATCAGTGGCGCATCACCAACCAGAATCAGGACATCTTCGTTGTCATCGATAAACGACATTGCCTGCATCACGGCATGACCTGTGCCCAGCTGTTCTTCTTGTAAACACCAGTTCAGCGAATATTCAGACAGTGCACTTTGTAGTTGTTCGGCACCATGCCCATAGACGAGATTTATACTCGAGCACTCAAGCGCTTGTACGGTTTCGATTATATGTTCAACGATGGGTTTGTTGGCAATTTTATGCAGTACTTTGGGAATTGAAGATTTCATTCTGGTGCCTTTGCCTGCAGCCAAAATGACAGTTGTTAACGACATCATTATTCCTATGTTTTTGTATACTAATAAGTGTAGATGAGCAGATTGGGAATGTCTGCCACGGCATCACCTAAATGTTAGCAATGACTTTTATTGTGCATATTGAAAGATGCAGTTTACCTGTGATCAAGCGCTATTCTGTAGACCTTGAAACTCTAAACTGATTCAGAATTTTTAGCGCGTTAGTAGCAAGCAGTACGCCTGCGATAACACACCCAGACCCGATGACCTGTTTTAAGGTTAACGTTTCACCGAGTACAGTTACGCCCCACATTATACCAAAGAATGGCAATAGGTAACCGACAGTTATTGCTTTTGATGGTCCGATTTTATCAATTAAATCAAAGTACATCACATAGGCAAGCCCTGTGCAAAAAACCGCTAAGACAATGGCCGAAAACCAAGCATTTACGCTCGGCATCTCGGCGGGTAAATGTGTAATTGCCAGCGGAAACAAAAGGACGATACTTGCGATTTGGCTGCCTGCAGCCACAGCGAAGGGTTTTGCATCACTTAAATGTCGTTTTAAATAGCTGGCTGCGATGGCATAACAAATTGCAGCACCAAGCGCCGCTAAAATTGGCAACAACGATTGTAACCAAGATGTTTTTGATGACGATGCGGGGTCAACACTGATAATAATAACGCCAACAAAACCCAATAAAATGCCAATCACGCCTGAATAACTAATTTTTTCTTTAAGATAGAGCCAAGCAACGACAACACCAAACATTGGCGCGGTTGCATTGAGAATGGCAGCAAGCCCAGCGTCCAAATAATACATTGCATAGTTAAATAAGCTAAAGGGGATGGCAGTATTTAACAAACCTACGATAAGCAGTTTCTTCCAATGTTTAACCAAGTCACTTTGTTGTTGTTTAAAAAAAACAAGAGGCAACAGGCAAAGCGTTGCGCCAATCGCGCGAAACTCGACCAACGCAAAAACACCAAAACCGGGCACTGCCTCTTTCATCAGCATAAAAGAAGCGCCCCAGATAGCGCCTAACAGCAATAATTCAGCAAAATCCTTAGCTCTCAACGCGATTCCAACTCAAGTAAATACGATTTTCTTTCAAGGCCACCAGCATAACCGGTTAATTTGCCATTAGCACCAATAATACGATGACAGGGAATAACAATGGCAATCGGGTTTTTACCGTTTGCTGCACCTACGGCTCTCGTAGCTGTCGGTTTGGCGAGTGCTTTTGCTATATCAAGGTAACTCGCGGTTTCACCGTATGGCACTTCACAAAGCTGCGTCCAAACGCGTTGCTGGAAAGCTGTTCCTGTCGGCGACAAAGGTAATGAAAACGTTGTTCTTTCACCCGCAAAATATTCACTCAGCTGCTGAACTCCCTGTCGGCTAATGTCATTCTCTTGAATTGTGACGGCATTTTGCGGTTCTACCTTTTGATCGACAAATGCTACGGATAAAATCGCATCATCCGATGCTTCAATTAAGATCACCCCAATGTCGGTAGGCAGCCTACTACAATATTGTCTCATCTGTACCTCTTTGTATTATTACTGGAAGCATTCGCCTCAATAAGCCATGTTCCAAAGATTGAACGTTAAATAACTTCTCCAAGGTGCGGCCTTATCCGGATCAAACGCCGGGTTTTGACGTTTAATCATTTCCACTTTCTGCTTGATTATTAGGTCATTATCCAACCAGATGTCGGTCGATTCGTGCGTGCGCATTTTGATGTAATTACACGTCCAAGGCCCAATCCCTTTGATAGATAACAGTTCATCTGTTGGTAAGTCTGGCTCCATCGCAAATGTATCTGCCAACTCTCGTAGTGCTTGTTTACGAGTGCCAGGCATTTTTAAGAAAGACAAATTTGAACTGGCAATGACGCTAGCGGTCGGAAAGAATCGATCTTTGGATAGGTTAGTGTGCAGCTGATTCAGCTTTACGACGGCCTGTTGTAAGCTCACTTGCTGACCAAGTATAGCTCTGCAACCAGCTTCTAATCGTGATACAACACCAGGGATACGGATCCCAGTAAGGACGCTTGATGCATCTAAACCGGTGTCTAAAATCGCCTCGTCAACCAACATTGGTGATGAATGTAAATCGAGAAGTGTTTTTGCCATGCTTATTATCGCCTGACTATGTTTGCTGCACAATGCACTAAACTCGAGTCTAAATCGGTTTTTCTCTGCTTCATGCGTCACAGTAAAACTAACATAATCACCATCAATCAATATGTACTTAGTGATTGAATCGGAAGTAAAGACTTCATTCCCATCAATCTGGCGGAAGCGTAAAAATTCCTTTAATAGATCCCATCTATAGGGAGGGTGATATGTTAGATATACACAGACACTATCTGAAGTCGTTAACATTTTGTTTTGCCTAATTTGTCGAGGTGTCAATTTTAAGTATTGCTTGCTATGCAATTGTAATTGCCTAGACGTAGAAAAACCGACGTTTTGCGCCACTAATTCGACACTCATTTTTGTTTGATGAAGCAGATTCTTGGCCATCAATAATTGTTGATACAGCATGAACTGCTTAGGCGATATGCCAACATATCGAACAAACAATTGGTGCAAGTATCTGGTCGAGACACCAAGGCGCACTGCGATTGATTCTATTGACATCCCAGGACTCTTTTCTATTATTGACACAGCCCTTTCAACCGTCGTTTCTATTCCCTTCCAGGCAAACGAATTTGGTGAACTATCAGGCCGACATCTCAAACAAGGACGGTATCCTTTATGCATAGCTTCCACGGCGCTAAAAGCATAACTTACATTTTCTTCTTTTGGTGCTTTTACTGTGCAAACAGGACGACAAAAAATACCAGTGGATTGAACCATTACGTAAAACAATCCGTCAAACCTTGGGTCTTTCGATATTCTGGCGCGCTGGCATTGATCGGGTGTGAATAATTTGGATAACATGGAATTATAAAAAGTGTTAACATCTTTCGACTTTTGTTTAGGACATATCCAGTTTAATGCAATACACGTAATTAAAAGCGTGTTTTTCGGAACAGTATTTTAAAATTGTGTTTTATCGTATTTTTTTAGTCATTACGCTGATTTTCTTCTCTGGCCTTCTCGATGCCAGAGTGGCATGGTTGGACCAATTTGCTGTCGATCTGCGAATCGATGCTGCAAATAAGGGGATTCCGGGTTTTATCATAGTCGTTGTCGAGGAAGGCAAGCCCAATCGATATTATACGTTTGGATACACGCGAAAGGGCGGCACTCGCATTGGCAAGGACACCATGTTTCGACTTGCCTCTGTTTCCAAGACTTTCACCGGTACCTTGCTCGCGATGCAGCAAGATAATCCAGATTTAAAGTGGAATAAGCCTCTTAATGATTTGACACCACAATATGACTTCAGTGAAAGCAAGAACAATCCAATAAGACTCCAACATGTCATCGGACAATCTACAGGTTTTACGCCAAATGCCTATGACAATGTAATAGAAGCTGGCTATGAAAGAACACGAGTGATGTCGATGCTTGCTGATTTGGAGCCACTATGCGAACCAGGCCGATGTTACACGTATCAAAATGTATTTTTTGGGCTTTTGGAGGAGTACTATCTCTCTAACCAGACGTCGTTTGAAAAGGAAATACAAAAAGCGATTTTTGATCCGTTAGACATGGAAGCCACAATTGGTCGCAAGAAATTGGTGGAGTCAACTAATTGGGCAAGGCCACACGCAGCTGTTGCCAGAAATAGGTGGAGAGAGGTCAGCGTCAAAGATACGTACTATAAGTACGCCGGCGCGGCAGGTATCAATGCAAGTGCAGCTGACATGGCTAAATGGTTAAGGGCCATGCTGTTAGAAAAGCCAAGTGTTATTGACAGCGCCATTGTCAATGAAGTAACCGCGCCACTGATTGAGACTAAGCGCGAATTAAGGCGTCGAGGTTGGCGCGGCAAGCTTGATTCTGCTCATTACGGCCTAGGTTGGAGAGTCTACGATTATCAAGGCGTCAAAATTAATCACCACAGTGGATGGGTGCAGGGATATCGTGCCGATGTTTCATTCTCGCCTGATTTAAAGACGGGGATCGCATTTTTAATGAATGCCGAAAGCAATATTATAAACATCGCAACGCCTCGATTTTGGCAGTTAAAATATGAGCAAACGAAAGCTAAATAACAGATTGTTAGCGTCGATACAGTAGAGTACGTGTAAAGCTCGCGCCACCAACAGTAAGAAGCAAATAATGAGCGAAGAAATCCAAGTCAAATCTCAATCTGAACTCATTAATCTTTTGTTTGATCGAACGCCATATATGGTTATTGCGCAGGTGCTGGCCATAGTTGTTGTCTATATCCTTAGCGATATCGTAGCTTCAGTTACTTTACATGCTTGGTTTGCCACATTGCTCTTGTGCATATGTGTATGGGTCGCGGCCTATACTCTATACAAAGGTAGTGAGGAATCCACGACACTTCAACAGAAAAAGAAATGGCGACTTTGTTGGTTGAGCGTGTCTTTTATTGCCGCGCTAACGTACGCCATTGGCCTTATCGGTTTAGTGCCAAAAGATGATCCTGCATCGATTTATTTTATCGGGTTGATTACCTTATATTTGGTAAGTATTTCTACAATAATCCTTAACTTTAGTCTGTCGGCAACGCTTGGGTTCGTTGCACCATTGGCTATTCCAGTAACAATTTATCTGGCGCTACAAGGAACTCCGGAAAGCATCATTGTTTGCGTGGTATTTTCGTTATTTTTTGTGTCAACGTTTTCTGTACTAAAAGCCAACAATCGTATGTTCAAAAATGCAATACAGTTGAAAATAAATAAAAGCGTCTCTGAACACCTACGCGCCCAAACCGAACAATATAACTACGAAGTCAGTCGACGAGATGGATTGACTGGGCTTTTTAATAGGCGTTATTTTTATGAAGTGCTGGACCAGGAAATGGGCCGAGCGAATCGAAATCACACACCTCTTTCCCTGCTGCTTATCGATATCGATCACTTTAGAGAATATAACGAGCACTATGGTCATATCGAAGGCGATAATCGACTACTTGAAGTTGCGCAATTACTTGATAGTAAACTAAACCGAAAAGGTGATTTAATCGCTCGGTATGAAGGAGGTCAATTTGCCTATATTTTGCCTAATAGCGATGCAAATGGTGCCGTCGCATACGCTAGCAAAATACAAAAATTCATACAAGAGCAAGGGATTGAGCACAAAGCAACCAAACTCAGTCTGCTGAAAGTAATGACAATCAGCATCGGTGTGACATCATTACCGCTAATGTCGCGTTTGACAGCTAAAGACCTTACCCAATATGCGGACACCGCACTAACACAGGCCAAAAATCAGGGACGAAATAGGGTGAAACTATACGGAGATATAGGCTTTGATCAGGACCATGCATAATCGTCATTGCGAGACTGATCTATCTAATGTACTTTTAATATAAATTTAAAAGGACCTGCATGGGAGCATCTGACTTGAGCGAGATAGGGAATACAAAATCCGACAATCATTTTAGAGTAGTAGTGATTGCTGGAAATGAAAAAGAACTCAATTCCTACTCACGAGCACTCGAAGAGCATTTTGATGTTGTTTCTTTACAGGACAACAGTGAGGTGACAGCGCTACTCAAAAAGAAGACGCTGCCTGATGTTTTTTTGATTGATACGTTACTTCCTCAGGACGAAGTATCGGCACTGTGCCAAACAACGCAAGCAAATCAAAATACAAGAAATACACCCATTATGGTTTTATCAGAGGTAAATGAGCCGGAGGTCAGAGCTAACGCCTTTGACGCAGGCGCTTCAGATTATATTGTAAAACCTATAATAGTGCCCGAGTTGGTATCACGATTAAGACTACATGCAAGTCAGTACCGCCGAACAGTAGATCTTGAAACACTGATTGATATAGACCCGCTTACACACTTGCCAAATGCAACGAAATTCTCGGAAATCTTAAAGCAAGAATGGTTAAGATGTGCAAGATATTGGCACCATTTGTCGCTTTTACTTATACGACTCGAAAATATTGAAATTTATGAGGAAAATCATAATAGGGACCAGTATTATGCGCTCATAGCAAGTCTTGCTGATGCGCTATCATCTATTGGAGCAAGGCCTGGCGATGTGCTCGCTTCGCTCAATGAAAATTGTTTTGCACTAGCATTATCAGATTGTTCAACAGAAGGGGCTAGATTGAAGGCCGAGCAGATAATGAATGTGCTTTCAAAATCCAATATATATGCAAAGGCTCGTTCCCCTCATGATCTTACCTGTAGAATAGCCATTGGCATAGCCGCGCCAGCAGTTGGTGGAAGTTGTGAAGAGTTGTTTAATGCTGCTCAAGAACTGTTTGATAAGAATGAACAAAATGACAGTAGTAAATTTTTAGAGTTTGACGAAATCATGGGCACTGTATAATCGCAGTTACATCCGCTTAATAATTTGCCCTGGCGTCGGATGTATACAATCTCCATACGAATCCAGCGCCCGCTTGCCAATTTAGTTTGTTTTCGAATAAGGGGCTTTGCTCATTTTCAGCGCCGTGGTGTGAACTGATCGAACCGCCAATAAACCCTCTGATGTTTTTTGAGATTGGGAACCCAAGTCCAACACTAAATTCACTGCCCAAATAGCCACCCTTGGCGTCAAAGACATCGCGTTCATTAGTGGCAAAAACGGGGTCAACTTGATAAAAGTAGTCATGCAACGCTTCTGTGGCAAACGTCATCGAAAACCTCACGCTTAAAGACGTTTTCTCGGTGACAAATCCTCGCTGTTGCCACTCTATTTCAGGCTCTATAACATAGCCTCGTTGGTTGATTCTCTTAAAATCCGTACTGAATACTGCGCGCGCCTGAAGTCTGAAATTAAGGCGTTTCTGCCTTCCTCTTTCGTCCGTATCCTCCAGTGCGAGGTATACAAGCTGCGGACCAACTTCAAATAGGAAGTCGAGTTCAGGCATGCCTTGACGAACATCGTCCTCATCGCTATTTGCTGATAATGCACCGTCAAATGAAAGATCTAATTCCCAATTCGATTGTTCTGCGACCACTGCTCTTACGCCACCGCCATCGCCCACTCTAAAGATATCACCCCGATAAATAAAATATGGCGCTGCAAGCGCTACATGGTTGCGTTCTGAAGATGCGGGATAGTTAGGTGTTTGCGCATAGCCTCCCCCGGCTCCAAATTCCCAAAGCGGTTGAGATTCTTCTATTGATTCAAACCCGGTGATCGCGCGATCGGCTTTTTCTACTTTTGCAGTCTCATTTTCTTGAGCGAACAGTGTGACAGGTGTACAAAAAGTGAATAAACCAATAAGAAAAACGCTCGAATAAGAGTAGTGAAACAAAGGCGCAACAGATTTTGGCATTAGAGCGTCTCAAGAAGCCGATGACAACAAACATGTTTTGTATACTGAAATAGCCCAGCAAAAGGATGAAAAAAAACGCCAAGCGATTGCTTGGCGTTTTTGTGGTTTGCTAAAAAGGCGCGTTACATCATGCCGCCCATTCCACCCATGCCGCCCATATCAGGCATTGCAGGAGCAGCTGCTTCATCTTTTGGTAAATCGCCAATCATCGCTTCGGTTGTGATCATCAAGC
>DDLV01000028.1 GCA_002340325.1 Glaciecola sp. UBA2563
AGTCAAGCGTCGGCCACGTGCGAGACTTGCCAACTAAGTCTTTGGGGCTCGTTGCGCCAAAAAAGTCAGCAAAAGAACTCAAGACATTCTCAGACAAAAAGAAAGAAAATTACCTTAAAAAGTTTGAATACGACAAATTGGTCGATCGTATGGGCGTTGATCCTAAAAATGATTGGCATGCACATTATCAGATCCTTCAAGGCAAAGAAAAAGTCGTTAATGAGTTAAAAAAACTAGCTAAAAACGCTGACCAAATTTATCTCGCGACGGATTTGGACAGAGAGGGGGAAGCCATTGCATGGCACCTGCAGGAATTGTTGAAGGACGATGATAAACAGTTTCAGCGGGTGGTGTTTAATGAGATAACCAAAACTGCCATCCAAGACGCATTCAAACACCCAGCAGATGTGAATATCGACCGAGTTAATGCTCAGCAGGCGCGCAGGTTCCTTGACAGAATAGTGGGTTTCATGTTGTCTCCATTGCTGTGGAAGAAAATAGCCAGAGGTCTTTCTGCGGGCCGAGTTCAATCAGTGGCAGTACGCTTGGTCGTTGAAAGAGAACGCGAAATCAAGGCATTTATTCCAGAAGAGTTTTGGGATATACACGCAGACGTAGAGACGCAAAAAAACAGCGCTCTGCGACTACAAGTTGTCAAACAAAATGAGCAGCCGTTCAAACCCACCAACGAAGCTCAAGCAAATCAAGCTGTTGACATGCTCAAAGAAGCTGATTTCAGTGTTGTTAGCCGTGAGTCTAAACCAACTCAAAGCAAACCATCAGCACCCTTTATAACGTCGACATTACAACAGGCTGCAAGTACACGTCTTGGCTTTGGTGTGAAAAAGACAATGACGTTAGCGCAAAGATTGTATGAAGCGGGTCACATCACATACATGAGAACGGATTCTACCAATCTCAGTCAAGAAGCCGTAAACGCGGGCAGAGAATACATTGAGAAAAATTTCGGTAAAAACTATGTACCTGCATCAGCTATCAGTTACGGGAGCAAAGAAGGCGCGCAGGAAGCGCATGAAGCGATACGGCCGTCAAATGTTGTTGTAAAGAGCACCAGCTTATCTGATATGGAATCGGACGCTCAGCGGCTGTATGATTTAATATGGCGACAGTTTTTAGCTTGCCAAATGACAAATGCAAAATACGACGCCACAACAATAAAAGTGAACGCATCTGCGAAAGATGGCAACACCTTTCAATTGACAACGAAAGGGCGAGTATTGGTGTTTGATGGTTGGACTAAAGTGTTGTTAAGGCTTAAAAAAGCCAACGAAAACGATGTTGAGTTACCCGATGTGAAAAAAGATGAAGACCTTTCACTCAAAGCACTCGATCCTAAACAGCATTTTACTAAACCTGTCGCTAGGTTTAACGAAGCGTCATTAGTTAAGGAACTCGAGAAGCGAGGAATTGGTAGGCCATCTACGTATGCAAGCATTATCTCTACAATACAGGACAGAGGCTATGTACGTATTGAAAATAAACGATTCTTCGCTGAAAAAATGGGGGAGATCGTAAACGATAGGCTCGTAGATAATTTCACTGACCTTATCAATTATGATTTTACAGCACGGATGGAACAGCATCTAGATGACATTGCCAACGGAAAGCTTAGTTGGAAACAAGTACTGGATGACTTTTTCAGCGATTTTGAAGCTAAGTTAGGGCAGGCTGAGCTGGAATCAGAGTCCGGGGGAATGCAACCGAATAAAGCTGTTCCTGTTGAAATAGCGTGTGACAAATGCGGTCGACAAATGAATATTCGGACCGCGTCAACCGGCGTCTTTTTGGGATGTTCAGGATATAATTTACCGCCGAAAGAACGCTGCACTAATACTATGAGTCTCACACCTGGTGAAGACGCAATAAAAGCAGATGAAGATCAAATTGAAACTGAAGCGCTTCGATCAAAACACCGTTGTCAAATTTGCGGTACTGCGATGGACAGCTATTTGGTTGATGAGAATAGAAAACTTCACATTTGTGGAAATTCGCCTACTTGCCCCGGAGTTGAGATAGAAACCGGGAGATTTAAAATTAAAGGTTATGATGGCCCAATCATAGAGTGTGATAAGTGCGGTAGCGATATGGAGTTAAAAAATGGTCGCTTCGGCAAGTATTTTGGGTGTACAAATGAGAAATGTAGCAATACCAGAAAGCTTCTAAGAAATGGCGAGCCAGCCCCACCTAAAGAGGATCCTGTGCACTTGCCAGAGTTACCGTGTACAAATTCAGATGGCTATTTCGTGCTTAGAGACGGTGCTAGTGGTATTTTCTTGGCAGCGTCAACCTTTCCGAAATCCAGAGAAACACGCGCACCATTAGTTGCAGAGTTAAAGCGTTTTCGAGATAGGATTTCTCCAAAGTTTTATTATTTGGCCGATGCACCTGCGAAAGATCCAGATGGCAGAAACACGGTGATACGATACAGCAGAAAGACCAAGCAACAATATGTTATGTCTGAAAATGAAGATAAAAAGGCTACGGGATGGTCTGCATGGTTCGATGGCAAAACATGGAAGGCAGACGACAAACGGAAAAAGCCCACCAAGGCATGACGTAGTAGATAGTGACTAATTTATTATAAGGCGAGTTTGATACTCGTCGATAAGAAGATAAGGGCATCCAAGATTTGGATGCCCTTTTTTTATTCCTCTAACAAAGCTGTTGGGGTTGTATCAGGTGCGCTTGACTGGCTTTTAGCATTCGAGATAATAGCTGGAATACCGGCACTCGTTAAAAAGCCTCTGGCATCATCAGACATGATTGGATGACTATCACTCATCGGCGGAAGTTCAATTGACAATGGGTTTGCCATAGGCGCGCTGGTAAATGACCAACCATCATTTCGAAAAACAGGTTTTGATGAAGGCACAGTTGCTTCAATATCATTGACACTGACCTCGCTATCGATTGTATCGTTAGGCATTATCTCGCCTTTTGCAGATGCTATCGCGCGTTCAATACTTGTTTTACCGGTATCCTGTTGCAACTGAGTTGTTGGTTGAGGCTCCGTACTCTCTGTAATGTTGCTTGATGCAGACTCATTGAGCGTATCTTTTGTATCTTCATTCAGAATACTTTCTGACGCTTCCGCTTGCGTTCGTTTTTTCTTCTGTCCCGCGGAGCGAACATGACGAGGGCTTCTGCGAGAACGCTTACGAACTACAACATCCTCATCGTTATCCTTTCTTTCCTGTACGTGCTGATTTGCATTATCTGATGCTTCGTCAGCATCTTGCTTGGTCTCAAATTCAGCTGATGTCTGGCTAGTAGCATCTTCATTCATTGCACTGTTACTGGCAAATTCATCAACACCATTCGCCTTATTTAAAACCACTTCAGTATCTACATTTTGTGCCTCGGATGATGGCTGTATCTCAACGTCTTTTCTACTTGGCGCAGTATCGTGAATTGCCGTCGTGGCGACAGCATTAAGCACATCTGGCGTGTTTGACGCTGCCATATCATTATCTGCGACACGAACGCTTGGCCTTTTATCTCTTCTCGCTCGTCTCTCAGCAGGTTTGCGCTTTGGTTTGGTTGATGATTTTCGTCTTTGATTATCAACCTTTTCAGCTGTTTCAGTCTGCTCAACCTTTTGCTGCTTCTGTTGTTTGTTGGTCTGACTTTCCTGGTGTTTTTGGTGCTGCGGTTTTTTATGTCGAGTTGATTTTCCGCGATTATTGCGCCGCTTTGATTGATTACCCTTGTTATATTTGGTTTTTCTCGGCTGCGGTTTTTCTACTTCTTGTTCAGTTGCAAACAAGTTTTTAATCCAACGACTTATTTTTTCGCCCAGGCTCGGCGCTTTTACCACTTTTTCTTCGATAATAGGAGCTTGAGTGGGTGCTGTCATACCTTGAAGCGCAGGGGTTTCTCGTTTAATTTGCTGCTCAGCAGACTTCACAATCTCAGGCTCTTGCTCAGCTAAATCGAGCTTATAGCTCAAGTCTGCACCAACTTCATTTGTTCGTTTTCTGGTAAGCTGGAACTTAGGTGTTTCCATATTTGGGTTTGGCAAAATTACCAGGTTTACGCTCTGCCGCTGCTGAATTTTTTGAATGGCGTCTCTTTTTTCGTTTAACAAATAGGTGGCTACTGGCACCGGTAACTGTGCTTGAATCTGGCCAGTATTATCTTTGATGCTTTCTTCTTCAATAAGGCGCAGTACCGCAAGAGCTGTTGATTCCACACTTCTGATCGTACCCTGACCATCACATCTTGGACACGGAATATGAGCAGATTCTCCTAAAGAGGGTCGCAGTCGCTGTCGCGACATTTCAAGCAGACCAAACCTTGAAATTTTACTCAACTGAATACGTGCTCGATCGTTCTTAACCGCATCTTTCATGCGGTTTTCGACTTCACGTTGATGTTTGATTGGCGACATATCAATAAAATCAATGACCACCAAACCGCCCAGGTCACGTAAACGAAGTTGACGAGCGACTTCATCAGCCGCTTCTAGATTAGTATTTAATGCAGTTTCTTCGATATCACCTCCTTTTGTTGCTTTGGAGGAGTTAATATCAATAGATGTCAATGCTTCAGTTGGATCTATGACGATAGAGCCGCCAGATGGAAGTCTGACTTCACGTTGAAATGCGGACTCAATTTGAGACTCAATTTGATAATGTGAAAAGAGAGGGACATCCCCAGTATAGAGCTTTACTCGATTTACAAAATCAGGACGCACGAGTCCAACATGTTGCTTTGCTTGATCGAATACATGCTGCTTATCGATGAGAATTTCGCCTATGTCTCGTCGTAAATAATCTCTGATAGCCCTTACAATAACATTGCTTTCTTGATGAATTAAAAAGGGCGCAGGACGTTTTTCTGCAGCGTCAGATATTTGTTCCCAATAGTGTTTTAAAACCTTCAAATCCCATTGAAGCTCTTCAGCTGCTTTTCCGACGCCAGCAGTTCTTACTATTAGTCCCATACCATTTGGCAAATCAAGCTGACTTAATGCACTTTTGAGTTCCGTTCTTTCATCACCTTCGATGCGTCTTGATATGCCACCAGCGCGTGGGTTATTTGGCATAAGGACTAAATAGCTACCGGCTAAGGAAATAAAAGTGGTGAGCGCTGCGCCTTTCTGACCGCGCTCTTCTTTGTCAATTTGGACAATGACTTCTGTGCCTTCTGAGACAACGTCTTTTATGCTCGGACGTCCCTCGAATCGGTAGCCTTCGGGAAAATACGTACGTGCAATTTCTTTCATTGGTAGGAAACCGTGCCGGTCGGCACCGTAATTGACAAAGGCTGCTTCTAAACTTGGTTCAACCCTTGTTATAACGCCTTTGTAGATATTGGCTTTCTTTTGTTCATGACCAGGACTTTCAATATCGAGGTCATAAAGCTTTTGCCCATCAACGAGGGCTACGCGCAACTCTTCTTGCTGAGTTGCGTTAATCAACATTCTTTTCATTGGTTTACTCTGTATTGCTACAGAATCGACACCTAGCTACAAGAATCTCGCGATTGTTGTTGTAAAATGTTTAGTTTCGTTTTCCGTTTCAGAAAGCGGTATTCTCAATATTTAGACTACTAACGCCTATGTTCAAAGTATCACTGTCCGACACTTTGACCGCTTGTCCAAGCATTTTTGCTTGAGTATCAATTCTTGCTTTTATACAACACCCGACAATTATTCTAAATTCGGGTATGTCTTTTGTTCTTTCTAACTTCTAACTTATTTCGTATAAATCAAATGTTATTTGATATAAATTCTTAGGTACTTTTGCCTTTTCGCTTAGCCTTGAACATTGCTGAGATAACGGCCGAACGACGCTTATTTATCATTTTCTAAGCAATCCCCAATCACTGTGAGAAAGCTATCAATAAAATAATGATAAACACCTAAAACGTTAGTATGGTATCATACAAAAAGATGATTACACAGGAGTATTCATCAGTTAGTAATCATTTCTCACGCACGATATTCTAAATGTCATCAAATATTACGCCCGTTACTTTTGTAGAAATAGACGATAACCACAAACTTCAGCGCATCGACAACTTTTTGCTCGGTCAATTGCGAGGCGTCCCAAAAGGCAAGATATATAAGATATTGAGAAAAGGCGAAGTAAGAGTAAATAAAAAACGAATTAAACCCGACTACAAATTACAAATCGGAGATATTGTTAGGATCCCGCCAGTACAAGTAGCCGACGACCGTGAGGAAATCAATCCTTCAAATACACTAAAAACGTTAATCAGCAACAGTATACTTTTTGAAGATGAACGCATTATTGTTGTCAATAAGCCCTCGGGTATTGCTGTACATGGTGGAAGTGGAATACGAGCCGGTGTGATTGAAATATTAAGGTCTGCTCGACCTAATGCGGATTATTTGGAACTCGTACACAGAATAGATCGTGATACCTCGGGTTGTTTGTTGATTGCAAAACGTCGCTCAGCGCTTAGGGCTCTTCACGAGCAGTTGCGATCGAATAAAATGAAAAAAATGTACCATGCTGTCGTAAGCGGCCAGTGGGACATAAATCTTCGACAATGCGTCGCACCGCTTCACAAAAATCAACTATCAGGTGGAGAGAGAATCGTGTCGGTAGATGATGTACAAGGAAAAAAAAGCAAAACGCGTTTTAGTTTACTCAAGAAGGGGACAGAATACAGTGTGATTCAAGCGCAACCAATAACAGGGCGTACCCATCAAATACGAGTTCATTGTCAATATCTTGGACATCCAATAGCAAACGACCCAAAATATGGGGATGGAAGTTTCGATAAGACAATAAAAGCTCTAGGATGCAGTCGGCTCTGTCTTCACGCACACTCTTTAGCTTTTATACATCCCGGTAGTGAAAAGCCAATGACCGTTGAAGCCGCGCACGAGCCGCAAATGCAAACTATTATCGCAGCATGTAAAAACGGATAAATTAACCAATATGTATTCACACATTATCTTCGATTGGGACGGGACTTTAATGGACTCCTCCGCCAAAATTGTCAGTTGTATGCAATTGGCAGCAAACGCAGCAAACCTTTCCCAACCAAGCGAAGCGCAAGTCAAAGAGATTATAGGTATAAGTTTAGTGCCTGCGATTGAACTTCTATTCGATATTGGCACCGATAAAGCTCATGAGGTTGCTGAACACTATAAAAAGGTGTTTATATCAGTAGATCAAACCCCGTGCCCTTTATTTCCAAACGTTAGAGAAACGCTTAACGACCTACAAAATCACTTCACACTCGCTGTTGCCACCGGCAAAGCAAGAAGAGGATTAGAAAGGGCGTGGGAAATGACCAATAGCAAACACTTTTTTTCTGATTCAATTTGCTCAGATGAAGCAAGTTCAAAACCTTCACCAGATATGTTATTGAAACTTCTAGATAAATGGCAAATAGACGCGTCATCAGCGCTTATGGTGGGTGATACAATATATGATATGAAAATGGCCGAAATGATTGATATGCCAAGAGTAGCCGTGAGTTTTGGGGTGCACCAAGTGAATCGATTAGAAGAGTTTGGCCCGATAGCATGTATCGACTGTATAAGTGAATTAAAGAAAATAGCACTGAAGAGTACGCACAGAGAGAAATGAGATTGTTTTATGAGTCACTTTATCAACAAATAGATGCGCTAACCCAAGGCGAGAGCGATTTGATTGCCAACCTAGCGAATACGTCAGCCGTTTTGTTCGATGCACTGGATAACATTAATTGGTGCGGCTTTTACGTCGTAAAAAATTGTAATTTAGTACTCGGACCGTTCCAAGGAAAACCGGCCTGCATCCACATACCCAATGGTCGAGGAGTTTGTGGAACGGCATTAAAAACAAAAAAGACACAGTTAGTTGATGATGTGCACGCTTTTGATGGGCATATCGCTTGTGACGCAGCATCGATGAGTGAAATAGTGGTGCCCATTACCGTAGATGAAAAGGTTGTCGCGGTTTTGGACATTGATGCGCCATTTAAATCGCGCTTTGACCAACGCGATAAGAAAGGATTGGAACACATAGCAATGCTCGTTAGCAGGTACTGGCGATGAAATCGTCTGTCGACATTCATATCTATCTCTCTACCGTTGAAGACATGGAAGATTGGCATAGCGATGCGGCGGAAGCATCAGATGTACTGAATGAAGTCTTACATTTAATGTATGACAAATCCGACGTTGATATCAGCACAGATACACTGATCCAAAAACTCGAGTCTGTATGGGAAACTTGGCACAAACACCCTGATTTAACCTTTATTGACGTAGAAGATTTGTCAAATTGGGTAGATCAAGAATTAAATACTTGAAATAATAGGCAACAACTCAGGAACTAGCTTCACGCGAAAAACGGTAAATGGAACAACAAAAATTAACTTCTAATGACGAGATTATTAGTTTTCTCTGCGAACAATTTCCAAAATGCTTTTTCAAAGGAAACGACGTCAAGCCTCTTAAAATAGGTATTTTCAGGGATGTCGCCGACCGGCTCGTTGACGATCAACGCGTGAGCAATAGATATCTGCGAATAGCGCTACGGCATTACACCAATAGCTGGCGTTATCTTGCCTCTGTTGTAGAAGACGCAAATCGCATCGATTTAGACGGCAATGAAGTCGAATCGGTGGCTGCGCAACATGCAGAGCATGCGGCCCAACAGTTAAAAGAGAGTAAGGAACGCGCAGCCGAAAAACGCAAACAAAAATCACAGGAAACCAAGCCAAAATTAAAAGTAAACCGGAAGCCTTTAAGCAAATCTGATTCGAAAATCCCAGTAAAACACAGAAAATCTAGATTGCATAAGCCAACAATTGTTCGATCTCTCTCGCAGGATGAGTTAAAGTCTGGTGTGAAGGTGTCCGTTAAAGTAGGTAGGCAGCCGATGGAAGCTATAATCACAGAGGTTGCGAAAGACGGCGTTACTGTGCAACTTAATTCTGGAATGACTGTCAAAGTTCAAGAGTCGCAGCTGAAAATGGTGGCGGACAAGCGATAGATATAAAAAAGGTGGTTTTATGAGTAGAGCAGGAAACTCGCGATTGTTTTTGAATTCTCAGCTGAAGAGATTATTAGGTACTCTTGTAGTCGGCGTAGCCGTAGTTGCAACCGCATCTGCTGACACCACTGATAAAATAGTAGATTTACCTGTTTTAGAACAGGAAAAACAGCACTCGATAGCCGCTAAACGTATATCAAATACGTTTACCAGAGCACATTATAAAAAATTTGAAATCGACGACGAGCTTTCAGAACAGATATTCGACCGATATATCGATGCGTTAGATTCTAATAAGCATTTTTTCTTGCGCAGTGACGTGAAGAAATTCGAAGGCTTCACTAAAGAGTTTGACGATGCTGTAAGGGTCGGCGACTTAACTATTGCATATAGCATCTACATGTTAAATCTCGAACGCCGAAAAGAGCGCTTCAACTATGCAATTACACTTTTAGAAGACGGCTTTGATTTCGAAAAAGAAGGGGATAAGTTCTTTTATGACCGAGAAGACGCTGACTGGTCGAATTCACTTGATGAAGTAAATGAGGTGTGGCGTCAGCGTGTCAAATACGATGCATTGAGTCTTAAACTCGCCGAGAAGACGGACGAGGAGATAAAAGACATACTCACCAAACGCTATAATCGCGCGATACGCCGACTCACGCAAACTAATAGCGAAGATGTTTTCCAGACGGTCATGAATTCATTTGCACGCAGCATAGAAGCCCACACCAGTTATCTATCGCCAAGTAGAACCGAGCGATTCCAAATGGACATGAATTTATCGCTGGAAGGCATTGGTGCTGTATTGAGAACGGAAGATGACCACACAACGGTTGTTAGCGTTGTCGCTGGCGGTCCTGCCGACAAAAACGGACAAGTAAAACCAGAAGACAAAATCCTCGGTGTTGCACAGGAAGACGATAAATCGTTCACAGATGTTGTTGGTTGGCGTCTAGACGATGTTGTAGAATTGATCAAAGGACCGAAAGGAAGTGTCGTACGACTACAAGTGCAAAAGGGTGGCACATCCACGAAGCAAGTGCTGGAGTTGGCGATTACGCGAGACAAGGTGAAGCTGGAAGACAAAGCAGCTAAAGCTGAGGTCATCAAAGATGAATCAGGTCAGAATATAGGCGTGATAGACATTCCTTCGTTTTATCACAATCTTCACGTTGATGTTAGAACCCTGCTTGCTGAATTAAAAGATAAACAGGTGAAGGGCATAATTGTCGATTTGCGCGGCAATGGCGGCGGCTCGCTACCTGAAGCTATCGCATTGTCAGGGTTATTCATAGAAAAAGGCCCAATCGTACAAATTCGACATGAGAGCGGCCAAATAGAAGTTAATTACGACCGAGATGGACAGATAATTTACGATGGACCATTAACTGTCCTCGTAGATAGATTCAGTGCGTCGGCAAGTGAGATTTTTGCAGCCGCGATGCAGGATTTTAATCGTGCCATTATTATTGGTGAGCAGACCTTTGGCAAAGGCACTGTGCAACAGCATCGTCCATTGGGAAGGATTTATGACTTCTTCGAAAATAAATTAGGCGCAGTTCAATATACGATGGCCAAATTTTATCGCATCAGTGGCGGAAGTACGCAGCACAAAGGCGTCCTCCCTGATATTTCATACCCAAGCCCAATTAATCCTGAAGAGTGGGGCGAATCAAGAGAAGAAAACGCGTTGCCGTGGGACAGCATTCAAAAGGCTAAATACAATCAGGTGACAGACAGTCATCGCATGATCGATATGCTTACAGCCAAACACAATGCTCGCGCAATGAAAGATCCCGAATTCCAATATATCTTCGAGGATATAAAGGAATATAATGAAAACAAAGACAGAAAATACATTTCGCTCGTAAAATCTGAACGCATTGCGGAAAACCAAGAATCAGACGACAAACGGCTGCAACGAATAAACGAACGATTAGTCAGGCTTGGGTTGGCGAAAATTGAGTCTCTTGATGATGAAATCCCGGATGTTTTGGACGATATCGACCCATTCTTAGACGAAGCAGTTCAAATTACCGGAGATATGATTGCCTCTGGAAGCTATGCACTTAACATTTGACTTGTCGATTGGCCTGTTAAGTGTCTTGTGTCAGTCTGAGTTTGTGCCTATATTTTTCGAAGGTGGATTACGAACAATAGCCGTTATATAAAACGCTCCAATAAGAACAACAATAATGTAAAGGAGAGCTCATGGCTGCAAGAGGCCAATTTTCCTCTCGTATAGGGTTTGTACTTGCCGCCGCAGGCTCAGCCGTCGGTCTCGGCAACATCTGGGGGTTTCCCACAAAGGTTGCTGAAAATGGCGGCGCCGCATTTATTCTAATGTATCTGATTTTAGCTTTTCTCTTAGCATACCCTGTGTTGATGGCTGAGCTTATCATCGGGCGTGCAAAACGAGCTAATATGGTCGGCGCGTTGCATCAAATATCTGGAAACCCGTTTGGCAGCTTTGTCGGCGGAATTGGCGCTATAACGGTAATTTTAATACTAGCGTTTTACAGTATTGTCGCTGGCTGGATGATTGCGTATTTTTTCGATTCACTCACCTCTATTGTTCAATTAGACATAAACTGGCTCACGACTGACTCTATTTGCCGTAACATCATTTTCATGGCCTTATTTTTGATTCTCACCTGCTATGTAGTGATAGGAGGCGTGAGCGCAGGGATTGAAAGATGGTCAGTTCGATTGATGCCAACACTTCTCTTATTGATGGTGTTGCTCATTATTTATGTTAGTTTCCAAAGTGGCGCAAGCGAAGGCTGGAAAAAGCTGCTAATTCCCGATATAGGGAAAGTTTTTCAACCAACCTTGATGTTAGATGCAATGGGGCAAGCATTTTTTTCAATGTCGCTCGGCGTTGGGACTATGTTAGTTTATGGCTCTTATGTGCAAAAACAAGAAAACCTTCCATCACTTGGTGCAAGTGTCGCGCTTGTAGATATTGGCGTAGCAATTCTTGCCGGAATGCTCATCATTCCTGCTATGTTTGTCGCGCTGAACAACGGTGTGACCATTTTCGCAGACGATGGTACGTTGTTGTCAGGCCCCGACTTAATTTTTCAAGTATTACCCTCCTTGTTCAGTAATATCGGGTTAATTGGTGTATATGTTGCCACTGTATTCTTTATGCTGATGGTGATTGCGTCGCTTACATCATCTATCTCTATGTTGGAAGTTCCTGTTTCATTTTTAGTTGACAACAAAGGCATGAAGCGACCTGCTGCAACCTTGCTATTGACCACAATGGTGTTTTTAATCAGCGCCGGCATTGTGTTTAATTTTGAACTGTTATTTGGGTTTGTAATTACACTAACAACAGAATATAGCCAACCCTTACTTGGCTTAATGTTATGTATCTTCGCAGGGTGGTTGTGGAATAGGCATCAAATTCTAGAGGAACTAAAAAACGGCGACCCGAAAGCAGAGTCTAGTTTTTTTTGGAAGGTATGGCCCTGGTATATCAAATTTGTGTGCCCCGTATTAATTGCAACCAATTTTTATTTGTCTGTCGCATAAACAACTGAGCGAACATAATGGAAAAACAAGAAATAGACAGCCCTAACGTCAAAGCACCTTCGTTTGTTGATTGCCTCATTCCGATACTCGTTATTATTCTACTTATGGCGTCATCTGTTTGGCTTTTTGGGAATGACTCATCATATGGGCCGAATCAAATTGCGCTCATCATCGGTATGTTTATCACTTCTATTATCGGGTTGAAAAATGGTTATTCATGGAAAGCTATCGAAACAGGGCTCATCAACGGCATTTCGATGTCACTTGGTGCATGTCTAATTTTGCTTGCTGTAGGATCTTTGATTGGCACATGGATGCTTTCTGGTACGGTTCCAACCTTGATTTATTATGGTCTTTCACTGCTCAGTCCGTCTTGGTTTTATCCAGCCGCACTATTAGTCTGTGCCATTGTCGCGATGTCAATAGGGAGCTCATGGACAACCGCAGCAACAGTTGGGGTTGCGCTTATTGGTGTTGCAACGGGGATGGGGTTGTCGTTGCCAATTACAGCTGGCGCTGTGGTATCGGGCGCATATTTTGGTGATAAGCTTTCGCCTTTATCTGAAACAACTAACTTAGCACCCGCGGTTGCAGGTACAAATTTATTTGAGCATATTCGCTATATGCTTTGGACGACAGTCCCCAGTGTCGTCATTGCGTTGATTCTTTTTACGTTTCTTGGATTGCAAATTGATTCGGTTGCTAGTGCAGAAAAAATAGAAGAAATGCGAACATTGTTGACATCAAATTTCACCATCTCATGGTACACGCTTATTCCATTGGTAATTCTTTTAACACTTGCGCTAAATAAAATGCCCGCATTTCCAGCAATTGCGATTGGTGCGTTAGCTGGGGGTATTTGCGCAATTCTGTTTCAGTTAGATGTTGTCCTTAGTTTGCTCAATAGCGAACACAATCCTCTAATTAAAAGTCTAATGGTCGTGTGGACAGCAATGTTCAATGGCGTAGAGTTTTCTACTGGCGTTGAAAACTTTGACAATTTAATCTCTCGAGGTGGAATGTCGAGTATGCTAAATACGGTTTGGCTGATCATTTGCGCGATGTCATTTGGTGCTGTACTAGAGAAAGTAGGCATTTTAAAAACCATTGTCTTTTACATTTTAAAAGGTGCAACGTCGGCAGGCTCAATGATCAGCCGAACAATCCTCACCTGTATTGGCACAAATCTGGTTACCGCTGACCAATATATGGCGATTGTTATGCCGGGAAGAATGTATAAAGAAGAATTTAGTAAACGAGATTTACACCAACTCAACCTATCTCGCAGTCTCGAAGATGGCGGCACAATAACCTCACCCCTGATCCCTTGGAATACGTGCGGCGCTTATATGCAATCAGCCTTAGGCGTACTTGTCATCGACTTTTGGATGTATGCGTTTTTCAATCTAGTAAACCCAATACTAGCCGTGATCTATGCCTATTTTGGGATTAAAATATTACGATTAACACCGCCAAAGGTTGAAGTTCGATCCCCCGCTTGAACGTTTTTACAGAAAAAAAACTATAACATTATGAGACTCTAGTCACCCACAAGGTATTTTATGACAAATACATATGTAAAAAGACGACTTGATTACCAGCCGCCTGAATTTTTAATTACCGAAACAAAATTAAATATTCTATTAGCGCCGGACGAAACGCATGTTGAAGCACTACTACACATCGTCAAGAACAAAGGCGTTGCAGAAACACATCAACGTACTGTATCCGAATTAGTATTAAACGGCGTCGACCTTATTTTAGAAAGTGTATTAATGGATGATGATGAGTTAAATGAAGGAAGTGATTATGCGCTAGTTGGGGATACGCTGCGAATACTACGCCCTAAAGACAGCTTTACATTACGTATAAAAAACACTATTTCGCCGAGTAAAAATACAAGCCTTGAGGGTCTCTACTTTATGCAGGGATTCTTTTGCACACAGTGCGAAGCAGAGGGATTTAGAAAAATTACGTATTATCTAGATCGACCTGATGTTCTATCTAAATTTTGGGTCACCATAACTGCACCACATAGTGAATTTCCATACATGCTTTCTAACGGAAATTTGATTGAAGAGCATCAGACTGATGACTTAAAGACAGTCACTTGGCATGACCCATTCCCTAAACCCAGTTACTTGTTCGCATTAGTGGCTGGCGATTTTGACGTATTGAAAGATACGTTCATCACAATGGATAATCGCAGCGTTGAACTGCAGCTATTTGTTGAAAAAGGGCGAAAACACCAAGGTGCATTTGCACTTGATAGTTTGAAACGCGCAATGAAATGGGATGAAGAGCGATATGGTTTAGTTTATGACCTTGAGATATACATGATAGTTGCGGCTGATTTCTTTAATATGGGAGCGATGGAAAACAAAGGACTTAATGTTTTCAACTCCAAGTTTGTACTTGCTGAGCCAGCAACTGCTACCGATATCGACTTTTTTAATATCGAATCGATCATCGCGCATGAGTACTTTCACAATTGGACGGGTAACAGAGTTACGTGCAGGGATTGGTTTCAATTAAGCCTCAAAGAAGGACTCACTGTCTTTCGCGATCAGCAATTCAGTGCAGATATGGCAAGTCCACTCAGTACCAGAATTAGCCAAGTCAAAACGATGCGAGGGCATCAATTTGCTGAAGATGCAGGACCAATGAGTCATCCAATCCGACCTGATGAAGTTATGGAGATGAATAACTTCTACACGGTCACTGTATATGATAAAGGCGCGGAAGTAATTCGAATGCTGCATACATTACTGGGTGAAGAAGGGTTTTTGGCCGGGATATGCCTTTACTTTAAACGTTTTGATGGTCAGGCAGTCACGTGTAATGACTTCGTTGAAGCGATGCAGGACGCTAACAACGTTGATTTATCGCACTTTAAAAAATGGTATGGGCAAAGCGGTACACCGCAGATCACCATTTCTAAGACTGCCGATAATGATTCTACTGTTTTTACGTTTAAACAAGTTACGCATAAAACCGCAGATCAAGATAAAAAAGAACCACTTTATGTGCCAATAAAAACTGAGTTTCTTACAAAGTCTAGCGATGGTGAAAAAGTGCTCTCTTCAGGCACCAAAAATATTATTGTGGATTCAGAAAACAAGACAGAAACTGTGGGTCAAGCAGACGTAGTACCGGTATTTCTGGACCAATTCTCAGCGCCTATTATCGTTCATTATGAGCATTCTATTGATGAGTTGATGACGATAATTGCGCAAAGCTCATCCGATTATGCCAAATGGGATGCTAGCCAGCAGCTCTACACGCGCTGGATATTTGAAGCATATGACGGTGAAACTGGTCGAATCGACCAAGACATTGCAAACTTCTCTGCATTAATTTCTACGCTCGATGTTTCGTTAGATGTTATTGCAGAATTATTGACATTGCCTGCATTTGACGAACTGGCTGGTCAAAAATCATCCGTAGATCCGCTTTTACTTGATAAATCAATAACAAGCCTTGAAGAACTAGTGGCGTTATCACTTTATACATATTGTCTCGAGAACTTGAGTAACATAGAGAGCGCTCCCTATATTTATGAGCAACGTCAAGTACATCAACGTTCCGCAGTTTTTGTATGGTTAAAACTTGCTTGTATTGCTGAAACTAGTGCCAACTTCACTGGCAGCAGCACAAAGGGAGAGACTGCCATGACAATAATGGAAAAAAGATACCTACAAGCGGACAATATGACGGATAAACTCAATTGCTTAAAAATAGCGCAACGCGTTCAGCTACCGCTTTTTGACAACTTAATGGAGGATTTTGAGCAACAATACAAACACGATCCAATTGTTATGGACAAGTGGTTTGGTCTTCATGCGACAACCTCTCGAAATGATATTTTAGCGCGTCTGGAATTATTAATGGCGCATGCAAGTTTTGATGTAAATAATCCTAATAAAGTACGAGCAGTGATAGGAAGTTTTGGTTTTTTCAACGTGGCAGGACTTCACGTTGCAGATAAGAGCGGCTATAAATTCTTGTGTGACCATATTCTTAAAATCGATAAGCTCAATCCGCAAGTAGCAAGTCGGATCCTTACACCAATGTTATCGTTTAAACGTTACGCCACCACCTATCGTGAAGCAATGCAAGAACAGCTGGGCAGGATGTTCAATACCAAAGGAATAAGCAAAGACTTGTTTGAAAAGATTTCAAAGTCCCTTTCGTTGGCTGAAACATCAGATTAGATCTTCTTTATGGCACTGTGCAGAAACGTTGCTCAAACGTGATTGGTCAAGCTATGAAAAGCTATTTTTTTACTATCAACATGAATTATGCTGAATGCGACACGCTATATCACAACACAATTCGGTACGTGGTTGTGCAAGACAATCAGGGCAAAAACATTCAGTTAAAGAAATCACACGTTCTAAAGTTTCTCACACCCCAAGGTATTAAAGGAAACTTTAGACTTGATGTAGATGAAAACAATAGTTTTAAAGATTTAAAGCGGATAGGTTAAATACTGATTGAATAAAAATAATCCTCGATCGAGATGCGTATTGCTCAATTCCGAAATAGCAAAAAAGGCCTAATATGGTCTTTTTTTATACGTTATACTTGTAAATTCAAGGAAAATGTAAATATAACGTTAATAAAATAACTGTATAATTCATTTGTAACTGAAAAACATCTGACAACACCACAATAACGACCGTTTATTTGGGGAGTGTTTACGCAGTGGGACTATTTTGCAGCGCAAATGTCAACACGCCCCAATAAATAAAGAACGAGAGCCCGCCATGACAACAACTGCACACAATATTTCAGTGTTACTTGAACAAGTTTTTACGCTGGTAGGAAAAAAAGCCAAACAAAAGGATGCTCAAAATATTGCGCAGTTTGGTCGTCTTCTTCTAAAAAACATCTCACTCGACGATTTGCAAGGCAGAAGTGAAAGTGATTTGTACGGCGCCATTATGAGCCTCTGGCAACAGATGAACGAAAAGAACAATGATTCAGCAATTATTCGCGTATTTAATCCGGATATTGCCAAGCACGGTTGGCAGTCTACGCATACTGTGATTGAAATCATCGTAGATGACTCACCATTTCTCGTCGATTCGATTCGAATGGCCTTAAATAGAATGAACCATACGGCGCATCTTCTTTTGCATGAGCCCATCCATGTAAAACGAAATCGACATAACTATGTCACTGCCGTCAGCGACATGGCAGAACAGTTAGAAAATTCAACATCCGAAACGATTTTTTTAATCGAAATTAATAGACAAAGCACAGAACAACAAATTACTGCGTTAACCGAAGAGCTTCACTCAGTCGTTAAAGAGGTGTCACTGGCAGTCAGTGATTGGAAGCCTATGCGTGAAAAATTGTCGGACATCACAAACATGTTCGACAAATCAAAAAGTACTGCGGACAAAGAAACAAAGCTTCAATGCAAAACATTTTTGAACTGGTTAAATGATCACAATTTCACATTAATGGGTTATCGTTATTACAATGTTAGAGCGGTGGAAGGGGATTATCGTTGGATCCCGATGAATGATAGCAGTCTTGGTTTGATGAAAAATAGCATAAACGACCGCGATCGATTGCTTTCTAATTTACCTGCAAGTGCCCGAGAAGAGGCATTATCCAGTAATCCCTTGATTTTAACAAAGACCAATTCAAAAAGTCGGGTGCACAGGCCCGCATACATAGACTATATCGGCATTAAGGAATTTGATAACAAAGGCAATGTAATCGCCGAACACAGGTTTTTAGGTCTTTACTCAGCCTCGTTTTACAACAGCAGCGTAACCGATCTTCCGATGTTAAGTGAGAAGATAGAGCGCATCCGCAAAATAACAGGTTTAGAATTAAACACCCATGCTTACAAAGCATTGGTGAATATTGTCGAAACGTATCCCAGAGACGAGCTAATACAAACGCCAGACGACGAACTCGCTAGTATCATTATGGGCGTATTTCAAATGCAAGAGCGTGGTATCAGTAGAATGTTCGTTCGCAAAGATGCATTTGGTCGTTTCTTTTCATGTATGACATATGTGCCAAGAGAACGCTACAATACGCTGCTTAGGAAAAAAACACAGGCCTTATTAAAACGCTCATTTAACTCTCAAAATGACGTTGAATTTAATACTTATTTTTCAGAATCGGTGTACGCACGCACACATTACATAGCAAGAGTAGATAATAATAATATGGAGTTCGATGTGAGCGAAATTGAGAATAATGTAATTGAGCTTACCAAAACATGGCAAGACAAACTCAATCAAAAAATAATTGCACATTTCGGAGAAGCAAATGGCAGCGCCTTGACACGAAAATACGCCAATGCGTTTTCAACGAGCTATGCTGACGAAAATCTGCCAAGCACAGCGCTTGTTGATATTGAAAGGATTGAAAAACTCACAAAAGAAAATCCACTCGATATTCTTTTTTATCGTCCTCAGGAAGAAGGCGTGGAAAGCAATGCCGTTAGATTAAAACTCTACCATAAAGATGAACCTATCCATCTTTCTGATGTGCTCCCAATGCTCGAAAATTTTGGGTTAAAAGTTATTGATGAAACGCCTTATAAAGTGACATGCGAAACGTGTGGGATAAACTGGGTAATGGACTTTTCAATGCTACTAAAAGGCAATCAAAAAATTGACATTGAAAGTGCTCAGGTTTTGTTCCAAAGCGCGTTTGCCGACATGTGGGAAGGTGAGCTGGAAGATGATTCCTTTAATCGATTAATACTAGATATCGGTGTAACAGGACGCATGGTGACGATAGCGCGTGCATATGCCAAGTATATGCGCCAGATTGGTTCTCTGTTCAGTATTGATTACATCGCCAATACACTGGCGAGCTATCCTGAAATAGCACATGCATTAATCTCTTTGTTCGATCAGAAATTTAATCCGAACATCAAAAGAGACAACAACAAACAAAACCAAATTACTGAATTTATACTCAGCTCTTTAGACTCCGTCGCAAACTTAGATGACGACCGTATAATCCGGCGCTATCTTGACTTGATTGATGCGACTGTTAGAACAAACTTTTATCAAGAAGACGCCAACGGCAAATCAAAAAGCTACATTTCCTTCAAGATGTTGCCTGATAGTATTCCAGACATGCCGTTACCGTTGCCCAAATTCGAAGTTTTTGTGTATTCTCCGCGCGTAGAAGGCGTTCATCTTAGAGGTGGCAAAGTTGCTAGAGGCGGACTTAGATGGTCAGATCGAATGGAAGATTTTCGCACTGAAGTACTTGGCCTGGTAAAAGCACAACAGGTTAAAAATACTGTGATCGTTCCCGTTGGCGCAAAAGGCGGCTTTGTTTGCAAGAAAATGCCACCTCAACCCGATAGAGCCACCATGATCAGAGAGGGGCAAGCGTGTTATAAAATGTTCATACGCAGTCTTCTTGATATTACCGACAACATTATCGACGGCGAAATTGTGCATCCTGAAAAAGTAGTACGTTTAGATGAAGATGATGCATATTTGGTTGTAGCTGCTGATAAAGGTACGGCAACGTTTTCAGATATTGCAAACGGCATTTCCGAAGAATACGGGTTTTGGTTAGGTGACGCATTCGCTTCAGGTGGAAGTGTTGGCTATGACCACAAAAAAATGGGGATCACAGCAAAAGGTGCCTGGGAGAGTGTCAAGCGGCACTTTAGGGAGATCGGTATTGATTGCCAAACAACACCATTTACTTGCGTTGGTATCGGCGATATGTCAGGGGATGTTTTTGGTAATGGCATGTTGCTATCGCGGCAGACACGCATTATTTGCGCGTTTAATCATATGCACATATTTTTCGATCCTGATCCAGACCCAAAATCCAGTTATAAAGAGAGGGAACGACTCTTTGCAGATCCCTCTCTTACATGGAGTGATTACAACGAAGCATTAATATCTGATGGTGGAGGCATTTTTAAACGGTCTGAAAAAGCAATAAAACTCACACCAGAAATGCGAAAGTGGCTGCATACTCGCCAATCCACTATGACACCGAATGAGTTTATTCACAATGCACTAAAAATGGACGTCGATCTAATATGGAACGGCGGTATCGGTACCTATATAAAAAGCAGCAAAGAAACGCATCTTGAAGTAGGCGATAGGGCAAATGATGGCGTGCGCGTTAATGGCAATGAAGTAAAGGCAAAGATAATAGGAGAAGGAGGAAACTTGGGTCTTACGCAATTAGGCCGAGTCCAATTAGCGCTTAATCGAGTTAAATTAAACACTGATTACATAGATAATGTTGGCGGCGTTGACTGCTCTGATTACGAAGTGAACATTAAGATACTCCTAAATAGCTTGGTTGAAAATGGAGATCTCACGATTAAACAGCGCAATTCACTTCTATACGATATGACAAATGATGTAGCACATATTGTACTGCAGGATTGCTATCGACAAACTCAGTCCATGTCAATCAGTGAATTAGAGGGCGCTAAGTTAATTAGAGAACAGTTGCGGTTTATCGATGGACTTGAAAAACGTGACGCCCTTGATAGAGAGTTAGAATTCATTCCAGGTGATGATGAAATTTTGGAGCGCCTCAAAACGGGTCGTAGTCTTACTAGGCCAGAAATTTCAGTAATTATTGCATATAGCAAAATGGTGTTAAAAGAGGACTTTAATACAGAAGAAATAACAGGCGATGCATTTTATAATCACCATTTAATTCATTATTTCCCTAAGGTCCTTCAACGAAAATATCCCAATGAAATGCAGCATCATCCTTTGCGAGGCGAAATTATTGCGACCAAGCTTGCAAATGAAATCGTTAATGATATGGGGTTAAATTTTGTCTTTCGTATGTCTGAAGAGACGGGTTCTAAAGCGGCGCAAATAACGCGTGCTTACAGCATCGTTAAAGGCGTTTTTGATATGGGCTCACTTTGGGAAACCGTTGAGTCACTGGACAACATCATAGATGCAGGTTTGCAACTGCGCGTACTAGATGACATGCGACGCATGTTGCGAAGAACGTGCAGATGGTATTTGCGTCACGGTGATGCGGATTTAAGTATTGAAGACGCAATAAATAAGTATCGAAGTGCATTCACCATCATTAGTAACAATCTCACGACGTATCTCGTGCAAGAAGAGGTTGATGAGGTCAATCAAAAAGTCAATGATTTAACCTCATCTGGCTTTCCTAAGGATGCTGCACAAAGAATTGCACAAATGAGTAATCTATTTTCGTGTCTCGATTTAGCACATATTTCAGAACAGGAAAATCGCAGTGTAGACCTGGTTGCACGACTTTATTATCAACTGGGACACAGTTTAGAATTACATTGGTTTTTAACCCAGATCACTAATCAATCTGTAGATAATCACTGGCAAGCGCTGGCACGCGCATCGTATAGAGAAGAATTGGATTGGCAACAACGTGCGCTGACAATTGTGCTCCTTAACTTCGCGCCAAAAACAAAAAGTGCAGATAAAATCCTATCGACCTGGCAGGAAGAAAATCATGTGAAACTGCATCGATGGCACACCATGATGGCTGAGTTCAAAACAACAGGTACACACGAATCTGCTAAGTTTTCTGTCGCATTACGTGAGTTAATGCTGTTAAGTAACAGTACAAAGCATTAAACTACGCGTTTTTATCGATATGCCGCTGTATTTCTTTGTTGCGGCTTCGCTGTTTTTTCGAGAACGCTGTGTATTCAATTATTCAAAAGATGTTTCAACAATGCGATCCAGAGTGGAGTCATGACGCAACGATCAAGTTTTTGTCCGCTAGCCAAAATACACTGGTAGACACGTTTTATCGTAATAAAACTCCTCAGCGACCTACAGAGTGTTTCGGGATTACGTTTCCAAACCCAATAGGGTTAGCCGCAGGTCTGGACAAAAACGGAGAATGTATCGATGCATTCGCCGCCATGGGATTTGGTTTTGTTGAAATCGGTACGGTCACACCAAGACCCCAACCTGGCAACCCTAAACCAAGAATGTTTCGGTTACCTGAACACGGTGCCATTATTAATCGAATGGGGTTCAACAGTGGCGGTGTAGATTTTCTTGTTAAGAATGTAAAGAAAAGCAATTACAAGGGAATTCTTGGCATTAACATAGGTAAAAACAAAGATACCCCTGAACAAAATGCGTTAGACGATTACATTGCATGCATGGAAAAAGTGTATCCATTAGCGACGTATATCACCATCAATATTTCATCACCTAACACGCCTGGCCTTCGTGATCTGCAATATGGCGATGCATTACTTTCGTTATTAAATGGTTTAAAAGCGGAACAAACAAAATTAACAGACACACATGGTAAATACGTGCCATTGTTGGTAAAAATCGCACCCGATATAAACAACGATAATGTTATAGAAATTTCAGATGCACTTCGAGTTACGCAAATGGATGGTGTTATTGCCACAAATACTACTTTGTCTCGGGAAGCAATTAAGACCCACAAACATGCGAAAGAAGCGGGTGGATTATCCGGAGCGGTATTATGCGAAAAAAGTCTATCCGTAACTCAACAGTTAAATCATGCGCTTGCAGGAGAAATCCCGATAGTCGGCGTTGGGGGGATCAACTCAAAAGAAGATGCGAAAGCGAGATTCGACGCTGGTGCATCACTACTGCAAGTGTACACAGGTTTTATTTACAAAGGACCTGACTTAATCACTGAACTTGTGTCTGCCTGAAAACCTTTTCATTATTTCAGTCCATTATCGTTATGCCTAATATAATCATCACCACGATTGCTAATGCAGAAGAAATACTGGCGGACGAAGTTTCGTCAATAATAAATGCGCATGGCGAGACACACAGTGCTATCAAGGCTAATATCCAAATAAGACCAGGGCAGGTTTCTCTTAATACATCGCTGGATGTTGCTTATCTTATTTGTTTAAAAAGCCGCCTAGCTAATCGCGTGCTACTGGTTTTATCAACGGGTAAAGCTGGAACTGCCGAAGAGTTATATCAAAGCGCATCACAAGTGGATTGGCCGACGGTATTTTTAAGTTCAAATACCTTTAGCATCCAAGCAAAGGGAACAAATAGACAATTGCGGAATACGCAATTTGTTGCGCAAAAAGTTAAAGACGCGATTTCGGACGTTTTTACCAACAGCGGTGAAAAACGGCCCTTTGTCGACAAAAGTAATCCACAGATTGTGTTTCAAGTCAGGCTACATCGAGACCATGTATCGATTTGTGTAGATTTGAGTTTACATAGTTTGCATCAACGCAGTTATAGAAGTGAGCAGGGTGAGGCACCGTTAAAAGAAAATGTGGCCGCTTTACTTCTTGCAAGATCGGGATGGCTATCGTCTCAACAACAAACGCTTTACGACCCTATGTGCGGTTCGGGGACGCTATTAATCGAAGCTGCTCTTGCGGCAAAAAATATTCCGCCAAATTTACATCGCGAAAAATGGGGGTTTGATTATTATCTTGGGCACAAAAAACGCACATGGCAAGCACTGCGTGAAAGGTGTAAACAAGAAATTGTTGAATCGCCTAACGTCAATATTATTGGCAGTGATATAAGCCATACGTTGATTGAAAAGGCGAAAACAAATGCACAAGCGGCAGGTGTTTTAGACATTATATCTTTCAAGCAAGGCGATGCCATAGAGCAACCAGCGCCGGCCACTAACGGAATCCTATTATCAAATCCACCGTATGGCGAAAGATTGAATAGCTACCTTGAGCTATTACCTCTTTATTACCGATGGGGTAAACAGCTAAAGTCACATTACGCTAATTGGCAGGTATCGCTAATTTGCAGTGAGCCTGATTTACTCAGCGCTCTTAAACTTCGTGCCAGGAAAAAATATAACATCAAAAACGGCGCCCTCGATTGTATTTTTAGCACCTATGAATTGACAGCAGAAAACCTTGAAAGTTTTGATGATATTAAAAGCATTGACGAATTTTCAAATCGAATCATTAAGAATAAAAAGCGTTTAAAAAACTGGCTTAATCGCGCAAATACAAATGCCTACAGAATTTATGATGCTGACCTGCCAAATTATAATTTTGCTATCGACATATATAATGATTGGGCGATTGTACAAGAATACAAAGCGCCTAAAACGATTTCTGACAACGTTGCAAAGCAACGATTGCAGCACGCAATTCTTTCTCTTCCTGAGCTACTAAATATCAAATTTACGAATATCGCCGTCAAACTGCGGCAAAAGCAGCGTGGTCAAAACCAGTACACTAAAAAAGATAAACAGAATATTTCGGTAAAGGTATTTGAAGGAAATGCCAAATTTTGGATTAATCCAACTGACTATCTTGACGTTGGTCTGTTTTTAGACCATCGAATAACGCGCCAATTGTTTGCACAAGAATGTCAAAACAAAGACGTGCTTAACCTTTTTTCTTACACTGGAAGTGTTAGCGTTCATGCTGCATTGGGAGGCGCCCGATCAGTGACATCCGTTGATATGTCGAAAAACTATCTCGAATGGAGCAAACGTAATTTTGCGCTTAATGACGTAAGTAGCCATTTATCCTTCGTACAGGCTAACTGCGTCGAATGGGTTGCGCATAATCAGTCTGATACGAGTAAACGATTTGACATGATTTTTGTCGACCCGCCATCTTTCTCAAATTCCAAAAGAATGGATAACACTTGGGATGTACAACGCGATCATCTAGCACTCCTGAAGAATGTAAAAAAACTTTTAAAACCTCAAGGTAGAATATATTTTAGTAATAATCTGCGCGGTTTCTCACTTGACGAGGAAGAATTGCAGTCGTTAGGCTTGACCATTGAAGACATTACAAAACAGACCATTCCTGATGACTTCTCTAGACGCCCCAAAATTCATCAATGTTGGATACTATCATAATGATTATTCTTTATTCTGGACCTCATTGTTGTCTATGCGACGATGCCATCGCTTTACTTAACGAAGTAGATAATAATCTTGGTTTTGAAAAGGTAAACGTGCGAGATAGTCATGAGCTTTTTCATCTCTATGGTGCGCGAATTCCCGTACTCAAACGAACCGATACCAACAATGAGCTTGGATGGCCATTCACAGCCGAAGACATAATAAAGTTTTTGAAATGAGCAAGGACACACAAGCGCTTCTGCAAATTATCAAGGGGTCTGTGCTGTACGGGCATCCACCGCTGTTAGACGATGTGGATTTCGACGTGAAAGTTAAACAGCGCGTCTGTATTGTGGGCCGCAATGGTAGCGGCAAATCTACGTTAATGAAAGTTCTTGCAGGCATCGTAAACCTTGATGCTGGAAGACTAATAAAAGACAGCGGGGTAAAAGTCTCGTTATTACCCCAAGATCCGCCGCAGCGAACAGACATCAGTATTTTTGATTATGTAATTGAGGGACTTTCGGAGCATTCGGATTTACTAAAGTCTTATCAGTATCAGACGCAGTTAGTCGCCGAAAATCCAAGCTCAAAAAACCTCACAGCTCTGCAAACACTGCAAGAGAAACTGGAAGATAACGATGCATGGTCAATAGAACAAACTATGCAACAGCTGCTAACGCAATTTAATTTATCCGCTGATGCAAAGCTGTCGTCATTATCGGGAGGTTGGCGCCGAAAGGCAGCACTTGCTCGCGCAATGGTACAAATACCTGATATTTTGCTTTTAGATGAGCCCACTAACCACTTGGATATTGATACTGTTAAATGGTTAGAAACTACGCTTAAGAATTTGACGATAAGTATTGTATTTATTAGTCATGACAGAGCATTTATTCGAAACCTAGCCACGAGCATTGTTGACATTGATAGGGGCAAACTCACTGAGTACGCCTGCGATTATAAAAATTATCTTTTGCGAAAAGCACATGATTTGGCAGTTGAAGAGGAGCACAACCGAGCATTTGATAAAAAGCTTAGCCAAGAAGAAACGTGGATAAGACAAGGTATCAAAGCAAGACGAACTCGAAATGAAGGTCGCGTTAGAGCACTCAAGGCGTTGCGAAATGAATTTAAACAGAGACGATCTGCACAGGGTGTCGTCGATATTAAAGATAACGTGTCAGATAAAAGCGGGAAGCAGGTATTTAAAATAAAGAACCTGAGCTATTCGATTGCAGGCAAATCCATAATTAATGCGTTTTCATTGCTGATAATGCGCGGTGACAAAGTCGGGCTTATTGGCCCCAACGGTTCTGGTAAATCAACGTTTCTTAAACTGCTGCTGGGTGAGCTTCAAGCGACAACGGGCACGATTAAATCTGGTACACAATTAGATATTGTATACTTTGATCAACATCGGCAACAACTGCCATTAGATTCAACAGTTATGGATGCTGTCGCCGATGGCAAGCAAGAAGTAGTGATCAATGGCAAACCGCGTCATGTGATGAGTTATCTTCAAGACTATTTGTTTTCACCCGAGCGCATTCGGGTCCCTGTTAGCGCACTCTCTGGTGGAGAAAAAAATCGCCTATTATTAGCTAAACTGCTGATTAAACCCAACAATCTTCTTATAATGGATGAACCTACTAATGATCTCGATGTCGAAACCCTCGAATTACTTGAGTCACTGTTAGTCGATTACACGGGTACAGTGCTGGTCGCCAGTCATGACCGAGAGTTTCTCGACAATACTGTCACTACCTGTTTGTCATTTGAAAACAATGGTATGATTCGCCAGTTTGTCGGAGGGTATAGCGATGTAGAAAGTTGGTATATAGCTCAAGGAAAAGCAGGTTCTTCCGCAAAGCAAACGACAGTAACTCAAAAAGTAACAAAAAAGAGAGAAGGGCGAGTAAATACAAAGTTATCATTCAACGAGGAGCGCGAACTAAAGGCGCTACCCGGCATTATTGAAAAACTGGAACTTCAAGTGGATGATATACAAAACGAAGTGAACAAAGATGGTTTTTTTGAGCAATCGAGAGAACACACCGAAAAAATATTAGCCAAGCTATCTCAAACAGAAATTGCACTAGAACAGGCTTACGACCAATGGCAAGCCTTAGAAGAAAAAGCAAATAAATTTAAATCGCAGGATTTTTAATGAAGTTTTCACCCATTATCACCGCTATCTTACTATCCACAAGCGGCGCGGCAATAGCAGCGTCTTATGAAGTTCAAGAAATTCCTCTTTCTGATGTTGCGACATTTCATTTTGGGTTATCAATAGATGAAACAAACACGACGGTGAGCGCTGTTAGGTCACGATTTAATCCTGAAATCGATCTGTCGCTATTTGACGTAGATAACCATCCATTGCTGCCTGATCCAGATGATGTCGATCCTAACAACTTCACATCAGATGAATTGGCAATCGTAGCCAATGATTTAATTGCGAACACGACTCGATCTGGTCTTTTCCTGCAGAAGTTGGCAAACGATACCGCGTTTCGTTCTGATGGCACCGATGTTTCTTATATCAATGGGTTCGACCAGGAGAGCGACGCCACTAATGGATTTACGTTTTCACTAACTACACGCGCTGAAGATGTAACGAGCGGAACTCACATTGTTGGCGCAATGACAAGTCCCTATCGAGTGGTGCCTTATACAACTGAGGGTGACGTTGATTTAACGTATGTCATTAATGACTTCGCTTGGCGAGGTTTTGTCCAAGTTGATCAGCAAACGACCCCATTAACACCTGAATATGTTGGCGCAGGAGGGTTTAGTTACGCCAGTTCTATCAATCAAAACCTTCAGGTAGCGGGCGCTTCATCAGTAAGCTCCAGCACAAATTTAGATGATCTCCTTGCTAATTGCTCCGATGACGAAGAGAGAGGGGATGTGCCGATAGATGTTTGCCTTTACAACGTCTTTACGAGTACCAACTTCAGCCCTACATTCAGCACTAGCACATCGTTCCTCTATTCAAACACGTTATTTGAATCTCGTCCGGCTAGCTTTATGGATATTCGCCCTACAATGTGGCAAGTGGATAGTGACGGGCAAGTGATCTCTTCCATTGCTTACGACTTGCTTCATACACCTGAGGATTTCAACTTTAATACCTATGCACGGGCAATGGATATAAATTCGGCTGGCACTATGGTGGGATTCTCGACAGTGCCAGAATCCGAGAGAGAAGAACTTGTCGCCGTGGCTGCGGTATTTGAAAACGGGGAAACGTCTAGGCTATTTACTGCTGATGACATTGTTTCCAGTTATGCGATGGCTATAAACAATGATGACATCGTCGTAGGGTTCTTTCCTGCCATCTTTAATGATCTTATCCGAAACAGAATGTTTGTGTTCAATCGGAATACTCAGGAACTCATTCGACCTGACGGCTTTTTTGTAAGTTCCAATACGCACCCAAGAGCGATAAACAATAATGGTTTAGTCGTTGGGGACGCAGAATCCGATGTATTTGATACAAATACACGTCAAACAGCTGGTTTCGTTTATAACGTAAACGATCAGTCTTTCGTCGATTTAAACGATTTACTCCCTTGCGACTCCCCGTATACCATCATAGGTGCAAATGACATCAATGACTCCGATATTATTATCGCCGACGCACTCGTAAGGCGGCCAACAAGAGACATTAGAGGTGAAGTCGTCACCGGTGACAACGCTGGAGACAGTGACTATGTTGTTAGTGTTAAGCTAATGCCAACTGGTAATCAACCGTCTGAATGCGAAGTTGAAGAAAACCCGTTGTTTGAGCGTCAAGGCGCAAGCTTTCAAACGATTTGGATTTTATTTTTATTGCTTGCCGTTGCCATCAGAAGACGAAGCTAACCCTATAAGCGCTCGCGAAAGCATCCGCGAGCGCCTTGGTTGAGAACATATCAAAAACATTTCTTAGTAGCGCAACGCTTTGTTCATTTCGACAAAAAATAGCGCTTATACCTCTCATTTGCCTCAGTTCTGACGTTTATAATTTTTAACAATAAAAACATATTTTTATAGAAAAAAATAATTTGTTAACAAAAATGCAATAATTCATATAGTTATGTTTCGTCATAACGTGATCGCACGTCTTGGTATTGAAACTTTATTAAAGAAACGGTATCAAAGTAATTGAGACAAAAAACTTGCCTGTTTTTTTGAAGTTCTCAATCATTTAACCAAGAGAGGTCATTAATGAAAAGACAAAAAAGAGACAAACTTAGTAGAGCGCATTCTAAGGGCTATCAAGCTGGAATAAACGGTCGTTCGAAAGACACATGTCCATTTCAAACGTCTAACGCCAGATCACAATGGTTGGGGGGATGGCGCGAAGCGCTCACAGACAGGCAACTAGGTTTGAGTCCGAGTCCAAGATGACGATATTTATTAACCAAAGGCCCCGCTTATAGCGGGGTTTTTGTTTAGTGGTACTAACGACACAAATATAATAGGTATGTTATCAGACAACTTGGTATCAATATGAATATTTAACGACCTTTGTTACATGATTTAATACGCGTCGTCGTTTTGGTATGTGAATATATTCAAGCGATTCGCAGTCGGGCTTTGTCGCTCAGATATCAAGCAGTCACGTAGTAGCAAGAGGAGTTAAGTTGCATGAGAGTGGTAGCAACTGTAACCGGTATCATGTCCATTCTGGGCATTATTCATCTAACAACACAATCACCGTCGGAAAAACCTGAAGACGTAATCTTACAAGGACTGCCAAAAAGCAAACTCGTGTCAATTGTTGAAGACACGGGTGGAGAAGTAATTAAAGAATTCAAGTTCATTAACGCTATTTCAGCCACACTAGCTCCATCTCAAGTTGTTGATTTAAAAGAAGAGCATTCAAAACTGCGAGTGACAAAAGACAATCAAATCAAAGTCTCGACCCCAAGTTCTAACGATGTGTTAAAAACGACGAGACTAACGTTTCAAGAATCAAGAAATGCTATGGATTGGCGAGGGACCAATACCAGCAACAAACAAATAATATTAACTGCATTAGATGTGGACTTCCCGAAGAATAATGGAGAGTTGATAAGGGTTGCAATTAACAATAAAAATTTTGACAAAACAAGGCTCAACAGAGGCGACAAACTATGGTTTTCACTAAGACAAAACATCATCCTCCAACCCGGTGAATCAGTCGATTTAAGACTTCGGTTTAACAAACGCATAGAGACTAACCCCAATCTGTACAACGTGGATTTTGTTAAGCAGGAACTATCTGATAATAGCCGCTTCAAGTTTGATGCACTCAATAACGCTGTTGCTTGGACCATCCCATTAGATAAAGATTATGGGGGTAAAAGAATATGGTCAATTCGTATCAATGCGCCAGGCGAACCCACTGAAGTTGAAACAATTCTTATTGACGGTGTTGAACAAAGCTTTTCGCTTGGACAATATAGAACATTTAAATTAAACAACGTAAGACTTAAAGAACAAGCTTCTCTGAACCTAAAAGTTAAATTTAAAGAGCTCGCTAGCGCAAATCCTAGCGACTATAGTGCGTTGATTAATGTTGAAGGGCAAGAGAGGTTTACATTACATGCCAACAACAAAAACATTGTTCAAGGGAAACAGCGCGATACTTTTTTCTCTAGTATAGTTAACGCCGATAAGCTTCACGATATGGGGATCACGGGTCGCGGCGTAGGTGTTGCTGTTATTGATACCGGTATTTCCAGACTGCGAAACATTCGCTACAACTCAGATGGCGATGAAAGAGCAATGGTTTTCCGGGATTTTGTCGTTCGTAACAAAAACAAAACGTACAAAAATCGCGATTCTAACGGTCACGGGACTCATGTTGCCAGTATCATTGCCAACTCGTCAAAGACCATAAGACATGGAAAAACTGGGAAGGAAAACTTAGAAAGCTACAACGGGATTGCGCCTAATGCGGATTTATTTATTGTCAGGGCGTTTGATAAGCATGGAACATCATCATACTCGCGAGTACTCGAAGCAATGGAATATGTGATCGCCAACAAAGATTTATTCAATATTCGCGTACTTAACTTATCTTTTAGTTCATTGCCATCAAGTCATTATTGGGACGACCCACTCAACCAAATGGTTATGCGCGCATGGCAAGAAGGCATTGTTGTAGTAGCTGCTGCGGGTAACCGAGGATCTGGTGCAATGTCAGTCGGGGTGCCTGGCAATACTCCCTATATCATTACGGTAGGTGCGACAACGGATAACGGTACACCATATGATCTAAATGATGATTATGTTCCTACATTCTCTAGCGCTGGTCCCACCGTAGAAGGGTTTATAAAGCCAGAATTGGTAGCTCCTGGCAGCAGAATTCAAGGGCTGATAAGCAAGCGTACTTTTATACGAGATCACTTTAGCATGTTTGATAACGACCCGTTCAACGAGCACGATTATTTTGACTTATCAGGGACGTCACAATCGACAGCAGTCGTATCAGGCATTGTTGCCTTAATGATTGAAAACGACCCGTGGCTAACGCCAGATGAAGTAAAGTGTCGACTAATGGACACGGCGCGCATTGCAACTTTAGATGAACAGAAATTGGCTTTCAGTGTATTCCAGCAAGGAATGGGGTTAGTTGACGCCTTTAATGCTGTGTATTCGACAGCAAATGACTGTACTGATTCTTCTATGTCTATAGCTAAAGAGCTAGCAGGTGAGGAACATTACATCGGTCCGGTTAGATTTAATGAGTCAACGGAAGAGTTTGAAATTATCGGCGCTGAGGGGCTCGAATGGAATGGCTTGTATAATGATTCTCAGCTATGGCGTAAAGGGCGATTTGATAGCGATTCACAACTATGGGGCAATCGTAGCTTTAATTCGAATTCACAACTGTGGAGACATACACCGAGTGGATTTGAAAGTAATTCACAGCTCTGGCGTATGACTTCGTTTAATGTTGATTCACAATTATGGAGAAGACCTAGGTTCGATGTTAATTCGCAACTTTGGGGAAATCAGGTTTTTAATTCAGATTCACAACTATGGCGTATGAGAAGTTTCAAAAGCAATGCAAACTTCAATGAACTGCATTCTAATAGTAAATTGCTTAAACAGGAATGGACCGATCACGAATAAAATAAGTTGTTAAATGTTAGTAAAGCGCTCAATTGAGCGCTTTTTTTACAACGGTATTTTATATAAGCGAATGATATTAATTAAAATGAAGATGTGTCTTGAAATAACCCCACCTTCAAATCATTAGCTGTATAAATCACGCGACCATCGACGGCAACTTCACCATCGGCTAAACCCATAAATAGTTTGCGCTTGATTACTCGCTTAAAATCAATTCTGTAGGTTACTTTTTTGGCTGTTGGTAAGATTTGCCCAGTGAACTTAACTTCACCAACTCCCAATGCTCGCCCTTTGCCGGGACCGCCAGACCAACCTAAGAAAAATCCAACAAGTTGCCACATCGCATCAAGTCCAAGACACCCTGGCATCACCGGGTCACCCGGAAAGTGACAGTCGAAAAACCAAAGGTCTGTAGTGATATCTAGCTCCGCTTCAATAAATCCTTTATCAAATTTACCACCTTCTTCAGTAATCATATTGATCCTATCCATCATCAACATGTTAGGAGCAGGGAGTTGCGAATTGCCCGGGCCGAACATTTCTCCTCGGCTACATGCAAGCAAATCATCTCTAGTGAACGTATTTTTTGTTGTCATTGAGTCTACTTCATTTTTTTGAAGTGCGTAATTTAGCGAACACTTGTACGCTAAACAACTGCTAAGCGCATTTTTTTTGCATATTTTTATCATTTTCTAAAAAAACCAACTGTGTTCAGTATGATTTATAAACAAAAAACACATACACTATCTATATAAAACTAAACTCGCGTAACATGTTAAATGCCAAATAAGAAATTAGTTGCTAACGCTGAAAAACAAAAAAAATTTAGAGAAAAACAAAAAGCGCTAGGACGAAAAATGTTGCGTGGTTACATTACCCCAGACGCGTTACGCGATTATGCTGAAATTGTTGACAAAACAGGCTGGACTGATAACGAGATAATTAACAACTCGTTACGCATAACGTATGCAGCCTATAAAAATGGTCAGATTCAACTGTTAAACAAGTGGCTACAAGACGAAGATAGAAGACGCAAAAGTAAAGAAGCACTGAAGAGTAAAAAATCTAAAAACCTCTCTGGTAACTAGGAACTGTTTATCTTTCATATTTTGCATCATCGAAGGTCCAATCTTTCACAATCGAGGCGTGAATACCGCGATTTAGTCATTCTAAATAAGGTATTCAGAACAAAGAGTGTGGAAGATTGGGCTTTGAC